>CAIOKW010000018.1 GCA_903858975.1 Oligoflexia bacterium
ACAGCTTTTCATATCCGCAAACGTGGATGATTCAGCATGTGCGTTTGTTAGAGTGAAAAGGGAAAGGAATAGGCATAAGGCTAAATGCATAATTAAACACGGAGGATATAGTAATTGAGTAGAATTGTCAACCTATAACGGGTGGCGAGAAGCCTCTCTCATCAACTCTTTTAATTGTATCTACAATTCTTCTGCGAACACTTTTTCTGTAATCTTCCAGTACTTATCCTGCTTTCTGGCGATGACAAAAGATGGCATTCGAAATAAGCGCTGATACTTAATCACATCCTCCGGAGAGGTAAACTCACTGGCAAGTTCGGGGCGTCTTAAGTGTGATCTTAAAAAATTGATGTTAAATTTCTTAATGGAAGTTGGGTTACTAAAAAAATGAGCCTCACTCACATAATGTGCGTCGTGGTCATAGTAGCGAACTTCTAGGTATGGGTTATGGTTCTTATCGGTGCGCATCTCAAAGCTTACGCTGCTGGGTGCGAGCACATGAAAATTCTTGGATAATTTCGCTTGTTTAAGCTTTGCTTCAGAGTCGATGAGTTCAGCGCCGCATTTTTCACAATTCTTAGCCGTGATGTCGTTTTCAGCGGAACAGCTGTGGCAGAGTTTCAAGCGAAATCGATAACCACAAGGCGTAATTTCAAGAGTTTTTTCATCCTGGGTGGCTCCTCTACATTTTCGGCCAAAATGTTCGATCATGTCGCCCTCAGGTGTAGCGTAACCCCAGAATTGATTCTCAAATTCACAAAGGGGGCAAGGCACGAGGACAGGAACAGTGTCTTTTACGGGGCGCTTATCGCTAATCTCAGGAGCATAGAGGTCATGCCCCATGCCGGTATAATCGAGAATGTAGCACTCTTTTTTGTCGTCCGATAAGCGAAGGCCCCGTCCTACGATTTGTTGGTAGAGGCTGTTTGATTCGGTGGGACGCAAAATAGCGATCACATCCACGTGGGGTGCATCAAAGCCTGTGGTGAGTACGGATACGTTGACGAGGTACTTAAACTTCTTATTTTTGAAGTCCTCTATGATTTCATCTCGGCTTGCCATGTCGGTGTCGCCCAGGACGATGCGCGAGTCATTTTCGGGAAGATAGCCCAAGATCTCTTCGGCGTGTTTGACGGATGCGCTAAAAATCATGACCCCTTGGCGCTGATAGCGCTCTGTAATGTCGATGATGTTTTTGATGATAAAAGGGGTCAGTTTCTTTTGACTCTTAATGATCTCCTCAACCTCAGCTGTCGTGTAGCTTCGGCCTTTGTCGGTCAGCTCAGAAAAGTCGTAGCAGGTGACCGGAATATCAACCTTTACAGGAGTGGTCAGATATTTCCTTTTAATCATGTAGGAGAGTGGAAGTTCGTAAACGCACTGTTTGAAAAGCCGTGGCTTGTCTGTTTTAATTTCACCCGTCTGTGAGTATTCATAGATCCATCCTAAACCCATTCGGTACGGGGTCGCAGTGAGGCCCAGGATGCAGAGATTGGGGTTCAGATGCCTCAGTTTTTTGATCACTTCTTGATATTGGGTTGCCCCTTCGTCGGCAACCCGGTGGCATTCATCGATGACCAGAAGCGAGAAGTCATTAAAGAACTCATCAGGTGCCCGCGCAATCGACTGTACACTTCCGAAAATTGCTTTTTGATCCCAATCCTTTTTACCTAAGCTCGCCGAAAAGACTCCAGCCTCAAGCCCGTAGCTGATGTATTTTTCATAATTTTGTTCCACGAGTTCTTTGACGTGAGCCAAGACGAGAACTCGACCGTTTGCGATACGAGCCAGCTCTGCAATCACAAGACTTTTGCCTGCTCCGGTCGGTAGAACTACTACAATAGGATCTCGTTTCTTTCTAAAGAACTTGAGGACGCTATTTACGGCTTCTTGTTGATAGTCTCTGAGCTGATACATCTGAGAATATTATAAAGGGTTTGATTGATTTTAGCGCTTTTTTTTTATTCATAGTCTAATGCTTCAGTGATGAGCAATTTTGATGCTTTTTTCGACGGGTAGTAGCCCGCGATAATTGAGACGAGAATTCCAACTGTGATCGTTGACAAAATGGCTGGGATAGCGACATGAAAATCAATTATCCATCCGATACTCCCCACGAGACTATATCTGACAAATAACCACCCGATATAGATTCCGAAGACGACGGCAACACAAGCACCCAGGAAGCCTTGAAGAATGGATTCCCAAAAGATCATCTGAGAGATTTGGCCTTGGGTAGAACCAACGGCTCTCAGCATCCCAATTTCTCGGGTTCGTTCAATAACGCTAATGAGGAGCGTATTGAGGAGGCCTAGCATGCCCACAATCAATGCGATGAGTTCGATCGCTCGTGTGTAAGCAAACGACTGCTCAATCGCCTCCTGGGTTTGCACTTTGAATTCATGATTAGAGATGACGAAAAGGTTCAGTTGTTTACCTAGGGTGCGCTCAATGTCGTTTCGGACCTGTTCTAAATCGTGGCCCGGTTGAATGTTGAAGGCGAATGCTGAGACTAAGCTGTCGTTCCAGAATTTCTTATAGATTTTGCGATCGATGTAGAGTACGCCCCCGGGCGCATAATCATAGATCGCACCTACAATTCTGAACTGAACAGTTCCCCGGGGGGTATTCAGAAGAATCGTGTCGCCTTCTTTCTTATGGTGCTTCATGAGAAAATCTTGTGAAGCCAAGACGGAAGGTTGGAATGGTCCATAAAGCCTTTGGATCAGCTCTAAGGGCTCAGCATGAACAGCAGAAATATATCTGCCACTGTAAAAATCAGCAAAGCGATCCATTGCCTTTATTGTAATTTTTCCATCGAGGTATGGGACCCGAATGACTCTTGAACCCGCACCGCGACCAGTGCCTATGGCCCTAACCCCTGGGATCTTTAGGATACGTCTTTGAATGTTTTCGTTTAAGGCTTGAACCTCGGTGGTCGCAATCCGTCCGGTGGATGTGACGAGAATGTCTGAAATAAAGGTCTGGTCAAGCCACCCCATTAAAGTGTCATGAAAACTTGAGCGTATGGTGGAAATGAGCATCACGAGGAAGAGTCCTACCAGGAGGGCCATCACATTGTTGATGGTCCGTTTTGGGTTTCTCAAAAGATTTTCGTGTGAAAAGTGAAATACAGCTGAAAACGTACCTCGCGGAATTCTTTCTAGCCCCTTTAAGAAAAGAATCACCACAAAAGGGCCAAAAAGGGCCGTGGCGATGACATACCCAGCTTTGGTTGATGCACTGATGAGGGTAGAGTATCTTTCCCATTCAAACACTGCAGAACAGGTAACCAAGAAGAGGATGATCAATCCCCCGTTCGCAAGCTTTTTGGCTAATCTAGCGCCGTCGCTGACCTGATGTTCAGTATAGCCTTTCATGGATTCAAGGGGGTGGATTTGAGCGGCCTTCAAGGATGGCCATATTGCAGATAGGATGGTTGCGAGGGTGCCCAGAAGGACCGTGATGACAAACTCACGCGTGGTGAAGGAGAGTTTTTCGGGTGAAATATGCGTCTGGAATTGCTGAGCCACAGAAGTGACCACTTGTGCAGAGAGGAACTCAGCAAGGATCCTTCCAATCAGACACCCTAGGATTGATCCCAAGATGCCCATTCCAATGACCTCACCCACGAAGAGAATAATCATAGAGGTTCGCGTAGCTCCGAGCGCCCTCAAGGTTCCAATTTCAGTTCTTCTTTCTGCAACTGCAATTGATATGGAATTAATGATCAGAAAGAGTCCCGCAAATAGAGCAATGGAGCTAAAAAAAGTGAGAATGAGTTGAAAGCTCTCCAGAAGCGAGTCGAGTTTTTTTGATTGAGTCTCAGGGGTTTCGATTTGGTAGGCCTTACCGAGCGAGCGTTCCAGTTCCATTTGAACTTCTGTGATGGGGTAGCCCGCTTCGGTAATGATGTCGATTCGATCAACTTTCTCCCCTTTTCCAAAGCTCAGCTTTGCGCCATCAATATCCATGATTGCAATTGAACCACCATATGCCCTCGCAGGCCCTTCTGGCTCAAGGAGTCCACGCACAGTAAATGAACGAGATCCGTTTGCGGTGGCTAGCTTAAGTTTTGAATCCAAGGCGAGTTGATGCTCATGGGCGAATTGTTTAGTGATAATGATGCTATCCGCCTGATTGAGAAACACGAGAGGGTCGTTGATTACTTTCTGATCTGTGGTCTTGTAAGAGCGGATGCTTTGTTCTTGAAGGAGGTCGACTCCGAGTACATAAAGGCTACCTGATTTTTCTTTTTTCCCTGCGATGTAGGCTCTCTCTTCGATCATGGGAATGGCAGACTTGACTCCCGGATGCTTCTTAATTATCGATAAAACGCGGTCATCAAATCCAACAGTTCCTCCAGTAACCGTAAGTTTTGCTTTGCCGGCAATCGCATCGATATTTTCCCGAAGAGAATTCTTCGTCGAGTGATTAATGATAGAGATTGCGACATAGAGCGCGATTCCAAAGGCAACGCCTAAAAGCGTCAGGAGACTACGAAGGGGTTTCAGTCTCAAATGAGGGAGTCCAATGTAAAAGAAAAGGTTTTTCATACATCTAAATTTCCCCAGATTAGAGGGGGTGGCTCGGGCTGTGAAATCATTTGATCAGAGGCAATGGATCCATCTCGAAATTTAATGAGGCGTGTGCCATAAGATGCAGCATTGAGATCGTGGGTGACCATGACTACGGTCTGCCCGTTTTCTCTGACCATATTGGAGAGGAGATTCAGGATGGATTCGCCGGTTTTGGAATCAAGATTACCAGTGGGTTCATCTGCCAAAATGAGTAAAGGCTTACTGAGGAGGGCTCGCGCGATTGCAACTCGCTGCATTTCACCGCCTGAAAGTTGGTTTGGGCGATGATCCAATCGATTACCGAGGTTCATCATTTTGAGGAGTTCAGTCGCCCTCGGAGTAATATCCTTCATTTTGTGATTTTCAAGCAAGCGAGGAAGTGCAACATTTTCAAGCGCGGTGAGTGTAGGGAGGAGGTTAAAAAATTGAAAAATGAATCCTAAATTCCGCCTTCTAAATTTTGATACCTCATCATCACTCAGCGTCTCAATAGCTTGGTCATTGACAATGACGCGCCCTGAAGTGGGTCGATCCAATCCGCCCATGAGATGAAGAAGGGTGCTCTTCCCTGATCCACTTGGTCCCATAATGGAGACAAACTGCCCTGATCCAATTTCGAGACTAATGTTTTTGAGGGCCTCTACGGGCTGCTCGCCACTCAGGTAGGTCTTAGTTACGTTTTGAAGTTTTAAAAGCATGTGCCCTCAGTAAAACTACAGCAACATGTATACCTTTCAATTTAAATACTGAACCTGACTCTGTGAGCAGGGAGTAGAGTAGTCCATGTGGAGGCCTTATGTTTTCAATGGCACTGTTTTTTTTCTTAGCAGGATTCGGAACTATTTTATTCGATGCTCGCTTGAGGGAAAACTACTCAATCGCGCTTGCGGTGGTTGCTGGAGTTTTTATTACCTTTGCTCTAGCTAGCTTCATTGGTGGTTTAATGAAGCGGGAACGTCTCGAGGATAGCTCTTCAGACTCTCTCCCTTAACTCTGATCGTATGAATCCCCATCGATCGTCTGGGTTGCTGAGCCTTTGCTTCCATCCTTATAGGTGTAGTGAACCGTAGGATGAAGGAGTAATATCTCCTTTGAGGTGTCGATTTCTTTTCCAGAATAGTCGTTTACCACAATTTCT
>CAIOKW010000019.1 GCA_903858975.1 Oligoflexia bacterium
ACTCCTGGGCCTTTTCTTCATGATCCTCGGTCTATTTGATCTTATCGTAAATGGTTTGAACTTTTTGTCTGTAGTGCTTCTGAAAAAGCGAATCACAGCCACCTGTACACTGAGTTTCGTGAGTCAACTTTACAGCAAGCGCTCTCAACTGGATGCCGGAAGCCTCCACGACTTTGGTACATCGCTTGATGTCCTGATTGCTTTTATACTCGTCGCTCTGATGGTCGGATTTAGCCAAATTGCTCTGCTACCCCAATTCCAAATCCACATCTGGAACCTGGCAGTGGTCTTTAACGTGCTGGGGGCTGGACTTGCCCGAATTTCCTATTCCTATAGTGGTCTTAGAAAATCATAGCCATTTATTCAAAAACGACAGTTTTATTTCCATAAACAAAGGTTCGATCCTCACAAATCAATCGCAAGGCTTTAGCTAATACTGAAACCTCGATCTCCTTCCCCGAGCGCACCATTTCTGAAACGCCAAAGGTATGATCTACAGGAATACTTTGCTGAGTCAGAATGGGCCCCTCATCCAGTGAATCCGTCACCCAATGGGCCGTCGCACCGATCAGTTTAACCCCGCGATCAAAAGCTTGCCGATAAGGATTAGCCCCTACGAATGCAGGCAAAAACGAGTGGTGAATATTGATGATCTTCATTGGAAATCGAGCCACGAATGCGGGAGATAAAATTCGCATGAATTTCGCTAGAACGATAAAATCAAATGTAAAATGGCTCAATTTTTCTAGGAGTTCCTTTTCAAAAACATCTTTAGATTTCTCTTCGTGGCTTATATGAAAAAAAGGAACATCAAATCGACTACAAAGCTCTTTGAGTGATTCATGATTTCCAATCACACACTCTATTTTCATTCCAGCCGTTTGAAAGTGGTGCCGAATCAAAAGATCGCTTAAACAATGATGCTCTTTTGTGACCAAAAGCACTACACGCTTCGGGAGTGCCGTTTTTACCTGAACACTCGCGTCCCTTGGTAACACATTTCTTAATCCGGTCTCGACAACACTCAGATCAGAAAAGGCACTTAACTCAAGACGAGCAAAAAACCTGCCTTGGGTAGTGTCGACATATTCACGCATGGAAACGATATTTGCGCCTAGACTCGAGATCAATCCCGAAATCTTCGCTACGAGCCCAACATCGTCTTTACATTGAACCAAAACGATGATCTTCATCGCTTCTCTAGGTCAGCACTCAAATCAAAACTGAGACGCTCATCACTTCGAATGGACCATTCTAGGTGAATCCCATTAGGTCCATCGGAGGTTTCAACAAACAGCGAAACTCCATCTTCATCATAAGAAATGCTGAGAAGATCGTTGGTAAAAGTACCTGCCTTTTTACCGGAAGGAAGCAAAAGGGTGCCATCGCTCAAAAGCTTGAACTGAAGTTCACTCACATGATCATTAAAAGCATAGTAGCTCGGGCTTTGGCAGTTTCCTTTAAGAGAATGAATGGTAAGCGCTGACGCAGTCGATTCGATACCTAGCTCCACATTGCAGTCTTGATATGAAATGGGGCCTTGTTCTGTGTAGAGTATATTTTTCCCCGTGGAAGTGAAAAAAGTTCCGTTTAAGCTTAATGCAGCCAAAATTGGTAGTAAATTCATGGACGATCCCCCATTTAAGTTAGTCCAATATTCTAACCTAAATGGGGAAAAGTAAAGGGATAAGCTCATCCCAGTACCGTAGACCACGGACCAGGATGAGGAATCAGAATCAGCGGAAGACTACTTCTTCGATGCCCAGTTGACGGTCATGAGCGCATTAAAAAAGAACGGCTCAATGGAATCCATCAGGTTGGTGAAATATCGGAATGCTAAACGTGAAATTTCCATCTCATTCTTTAAGCAAGTCGCTTCTACTTTTGCAAGTTTCGCTTCCACTTTAGTGCGTGCTTTAGCGTCGAGCTTATCGCTCATGAGCAGGTCTTCACAGTGGTGAAGTTCATGGATCGAAGCATCCAGCTTAGGCTCAAGCATTTCGATTTTCTTCGCAATGCTATCGAGCTTCTCAACCGTAACCGATTGATTCAGTTCCTTTGTTGCAGCCTTCATCATTTCAGTGATGAGGTCTGTAAGCACATCTAGGCTCACTTCAATATCAACCCATTTTTCAGTAACAGAAAGATTAGATACAAAAATTTCAACAATCGCAAACCCTGGGCGCTCTTCAGTCAAGGTCAGGATTTGGAAAAAAAGCTTGTCTTGCTTCACACCTTGAAGCGCAAAAGATGCAGAGTCTTTCGCTGCAGCAATTTTTGAAACTTTAAAGCCGGTTTTAACAATCGCTTTTTCAATTGATGGGAGTACTTTTTTGAGAGAATTGATAGATTTTTTCATGAGCGCCACTCTACCCTGAAATGCTGAATAATAATAGACTTTTTCTTTTAAGGGGGGCCGAGAACCCTTGTTTTCTTCATTTATAGCCGCTCTCGAGGTATAGTCTTTTTATGAACCTCAGCCTCAAAAACTTCAGTTTTCCGCTTCTCTTTACCCTCAGCCTGATTCTCAGTCCTTTCTCCAGTGCTGAGACCTCAAACCGAGTTTCATTCGGCGGCGGGGTCATCTTTCTCAGCAAAACATCTCAATATCAAATAGAAGTGGGTGCAGAATACGAGCATCGCTTGAACACTTTTTTGGGGCTCGGGGGACAAGCCAACTACCTCTTTTCTTCTCCTGGAATCGGACTTCTAGGAGCGCCCGAAGTATTCGTTCACCCCATTGCTACTGACTGGTTTTTAAGTGCAGCTCCACTCTTTCAAATTGGGACCGGCGCAGGCCTATCAGCCGGGGCCCGATTGGGAACTCGCATACCCATTACCCTCGGAATCCTCTCCCTCATTCCAACCGCCACGGTTGATTTTATCGGAGGAGCGCACAATGTAATCCTCGGACTGGGTGTTCAGATTTAGTAAAAACCCGGCAATGATTGCCTAGCTTTATTCTATTTCTTACCTCTCAACTTTGGATAAACTAGTAGTTCAGGAGAACTACGTGAATAAAACTCAAGCGTTCGGGATCTTTTTCCTTTTACTCTCAAGCACCGCTCAGGCGATTTCGGTTAACCAAGCGATCCAAGAGCTGAAGATTGGTATGCCCATGGAAAGCGTCGCAAAGACCCTGGGTCAACCCTCACAAAAAGAGTCTGATCACTGGACCTACCTTGCGGCACCCAACTCAAAGGATCCTAGTCTTGAGCTGGGATGGAAAGAGGGGAAGCTTGATTTCGCTATCATTCGACTCAGCACTCTTGAAAAGCCGAATCAGCTGATTCCATCCAATACCCAAGGCATCCCTGACCTGAAGGAAAAGCATCGCGACCTCGTTACTGGAAATCGTGCCTTCTTGATCCCCACAAAAGGACTGAGAATCGAAATGCAAGCGGACAACCAAGTGCAAGAAGTGTCGATAGATCGGAAGAGCACACG
>CAIOKW010000020.1 GCA_903858975.1 Oligoflexia bacterium
ACCTTCATAAGCGCCATAAACTCGATTTACAAAAGAGCCGAATCCACGAATTTCGATACGATCGTCTTTCTTCAAAGTGTCTGACATCATGTCGAAAACCAAATTGACTACGGTTTCAGCCTGGCGATTTTGCAGGTTAACTTTTTGAGCAACGATGTTAATGAGGTCTGCCTTGGTCATTGTACTTCTCCTTAGTAATAATAGATTAAGGGAGTAAGGCCACTTTAGGCAAGGAAATCAAATGGATATGTGATGTAAGAGCAAAGGAATCGTCAAGCGAATGACGAGTGCGGGACCCCGCTCGACTTTAGCTCTTAATTAGCTCTGCTTTACGTCAAGGATCCCCGGAATTTTCCAAAGATCAAGCAAGAGCCGGGAATGATCACGATTACGACCCAGATAAGTCAATCGCACCTCTGGCTGAGTGCCGCTCGAGTTCTCGCGGTAATCTTCGAGTGATAATTCATTACCATTCATCAAGCCCTCAAGAGCCGCTCGCGTAACTTCATCAGTTTTTTCACGAAGATGAAGGGTAATCTTAAAGAGGCGTTTGCGCTCTAAGAAGCGATTCTCAAAAAGGTTAACAGACACCAATACAAACACCATGAGCACACTCACAAAGAGCGCAACTTCTAGCTGCCCAATTCCGATCCACATCCCCACTGCAGCGACGAGCCAAATACTTGCCGCAGTCGTGAGCCCAAGCACGTTACCCTTAGATTGAAGAATCGCGCCCCCACCCAAGAATCCAATCCCAGAGACAATTTGCGCACCAATTCGACCCGGATCCCCGGGCCTCATGCCGCCCTCAGCCCCGTCAAACGCAACCATTACTGACAATGCCGTAAAGAGCATGGATCCAACACAGATCAGCATATTGGTTTTGATCCCAGCAGATTTATTCTTGAGCTCACGCTCTAAACCGATCAACCCACCGCAAAAAAGTGCGACGACGAGCTTCGGGCCTAGAACTTGAATCATTTCTGAAAAACTAATTGCGTTTAATGTGGGTTGAAATGCCATAATCCTATTAACGCAAAATTTTAGTGTTTTGTGAAATGGAAATCGAAAGGATCCCCACTCTATGTCTCTCTTTTCAGGGAATTGTGTAGAATTGAAAGCCCTCGACGCGATCGCAAGCGATGTTTACGAGCTCTCGATCAATTTGAAGAATGAGTCTGTAAATAAGTTTAACGCTGAGACTCTGCGCGAACTGAAAACCGCCCTCTCTCACCTACCAGCAAATTTGAAAGGCCTTCTGGTATCGAGCGGTAAAGAAACCTTCCTAGCCGGGGCTGACATCACCGAATTTCTAGAACACTTTAAACGACCCGAAAGTGAACTGCGAACCTGGATTGGCGAAACCCAAAAGCTCTTCAATCAGATTGAAGACTTAAACGCTCCTACCGTTTGCATTGTCGCGGGCTTTGCGCTCGGTGGCGGATTTGAGTATGCACTGACCTGTGACTACCGAATCGCTGCGAGTGGATCAAAGATTGGATTACCGGAAACCAAACTCGGAATCATTCCAGGCTGGGGCGGTACCGTCAGACTCCCTCGCTTAATCGGACTCGATCCCGCGATTGAATGGATTACCAGTGGCAATCAGTTTGATGCCGCTGAAGCTTTTAAATTAGGCGCAATCGACGCAATCGTTGCTCCTCAAGATTTGCGAAATGCGGGGATCAACCTTCTCACTCAGCTTGTTCAAGGAAAACTCGAGTGGAAAAACCGAAAAGAACAAAAGAAAGCGAAATTGAGCTTAAACTCCACTGAAAAAACAATGGGATTTAATATTATGAAAGCCGGAGTATTTGCGGTCGCAGGCAGCAATTACCCTGCTCCATTTGCAGCAATCGAGGCGATCGAAAAATCTCAAAACCTGACCCGCGATGAAGCGCTCTTAAATGAAGCGGAACAGTTTGCAAAAGTCTCAAAAACCACGCAAGCCAAAGCCTTAGTGGGAACCTTCCTCGCCGACCAAGCAGTCAAGAAAAAGGCAAAGGGCGCTAAATCTCAAGCCAAAGAAATCAAACAAGCAGCAGTGCTGGGTGCGGGTATCATGGGCGGAGGTATCGCTTATCAAAGTGCCGTCTCTAAAGTACCCATTTTCTTAAAAGACATTCGCCCAGAAGCACTTCAACACGGAATGAAGGAAGCGGCAGGATTGCTTGACAAGCAAGTGCAGCGCGGGAAAGCGACTGCGCTTTCCATGGCTGACACGCTTTCACGCATCACTCCGACCTTAAAGCAAGAAGACTTAATGGCTGCAAACTACGTGATCGAAGCGGTGACTGAAAACGAGAAAGTCAAAATCAGTGTTTTGAAAGAAATGGAAGACACTCTGAATGCCGATGCGATTTTAGTGTCGAATACTTCTACGATCTCCATCACAGGGCTAGCCAGTCACTTAAAACGTCCTGAGAAATTTTGTGGAATGCACTTTTTTAACCCAGTTCCAAAGATGCCACTCGTAGAGATCATTCGCGGAAAACAAACCTCCCCTGAAACGATCGCGACTGCGGTTCAGTATGCAAGCATGATGGGTAAAACCCCCATCGTGGTCAACGACTGTCCGGGCTTCCTTGTAAACCGCGTTCTTTTTGCTTATTTCACAGCCTTTAACCAACTGGTGAAAGAAGGCGTGGACTTCGTTCGCATTGATAAAGTGATGGAAAAATGGGGCTGGCCAATGGGACCTGCATACCTTCTTGATGTCGTCGGCGTTGATACTGCGAACCACGCAAGCGAAGTCATGGCTAAGGGTTTCCCTGATCGCATGCCCCTTCAGGCAGACGATAGCGTTGCAATTCTTTACAAAGCGAATCGATTTGGACAAAAGAACGGCAAGGGATTCTACACCTATTCCGTCGATGCCAAAGGAAAGCCGAAGAAGGAAGTAAATCCTGAAATCTATACCGTCCTTGGGCAAGATCCAAGCAAGTTAAATACAGCGATCACCGATCAGGAAATCACCGATCGCCTGATGCTTCCCTTCATCTTCGAGAGTACCCGTTGCTTGGAAGAGAAAATTGTTGATGAAGCTTACGAACTTGATCTTGCGATGCTCACTGGCCTTGGATTCCCGCCCTTCCGCGGAGGACCGATGCGTTATGCAGAAACCATTGGAGCAGGAACACTCATTGAAAAAGGAACTCAGTATTCAAAACAATTCGGATCACTCTACGAAGTGACCAACGGAATGAAGGAGGTTTTAAGCCATGTCTAATCTCAATCCAAAAGATGTTGTGATTGTCGATGCTATTCGAACACCGATGGGCCGCTCGAAAGGCGGTGCATTTAAAAATGTGCGTGCAGAGGAGCTTTCTGCTCATTTGATGAACTCCCTACTCGATCGAAATCCAAATGTCGATCCGGGCGAGATTGAAGACATCATCTGGGGCTGTGTTCAACAAACTCTGGAACAATCCTTCAACGTGGCTCGCATGGCTCAACTTGTTTCTCGTATTCCCTTCCATGTAAGCGCACAAACGATCAATCGTCTGTGCGGATCTTCGATGACCGCTCTCCACACTGCGACCATGAGTATCCAGGCAGGCTACGGTGATATTTTCGTAGTGGGTGGAGTGGAGCACATGGGCCACGTTCCGATGACTTTGAACGTGGACTTCAACCCAAAAGCACACCGCTCGATTTCAAAAGGAGCCCACAACATGGGGCTTACCGCTGAACTTCTCGCAAAAATGCATGGAATTAACCGTGAGCAACAGGATCGTTTTGCCCTCCGTTCACACATGAATGCTCATCAAGCAACCATCGAAGGACGATTCAAAAACGAAATCGTCGCAACGATGGGCCATGATGAAAAAGGATTTGTGAAGAGCTACGATTACGATGAAGTGATTCGCCCAGAATCGACCTTTGAGTCCCTCTCGGCGTTGAAACCCGTTTTTGATCCTAAGAACGGAACCGTGACTGCCGGAAACGCTTCTGCGATTTCTGATGGTGCCTCAGCCCTCCTTGTGACCTCTTATGAAAGAGCCAAGGCTCTCGGTCTGAAGCCACTTGTAAAAGTGAAGTCCATGGCTGCAGCAGGCTGTGACCCTTCCATCATGGGTTTTGGTCCAGTCCCAGCAGTTCAAAAGGCTTTGTCGCGGGCTAAGGTCAACATTAAGGATGTAGACCTCTTCGAACTCAACGAAGCCTTTGCAGCTCAGAGTTTACCGGTGATCAAAGCACTCGAGCTCATGGATGTGATGGAGTCAAAAATCAATCTCAATGGGGGCGCCATAGCACTCGGTCACCCACTCGGGTGTTCTGGAACTCGAATCACAGGCACACTCATTCACTTGATGAAGGCCAAAGGCGCACGCCTGGGGGTTTCAACGATGTGCATTGGATTTGGTCAAGGTGTTGCCACCCTTCTTGAGAATATTGATTAGGACCGATTCTGAATCATTAACTTAAAAAAAGCCCATTACTCTTACGAGTGGTGGGCTTTTTAAATTTCTCATCATTTGCAAGTCCGATTCACTCTCGTTAAGATCCTAGTATGACTAGCCTCGACTCCGAAAAAGCTCGCGTGAGAGTAATCTCACTATTTCAGAATGAATCCATTCAAGCTCGCACCAAAAAAGAGCTAGAGAAGCACTTCCCCGGACGTGTAGATTTTTTACCTCTAAAATCCCTTCAAGAAGCCATCGATCGTATTGAGCAACACCCTGAGAAAGCCGATCTCTTGATGATCGAACACGAGAGTCCAAGCCTCATACTCTTAAAGACCCTGATGGAAATGATGAGTCAGTCAGTGCATTTTATTATTACGAATCAACCCGCACTCTTTGAAGCACTTCTGACTCGTGAAAATGCACCTGAAATTATAGAAATTTCGAATTTCGAATCGAGCTTATACCGAGCTCTTAAGAAATATTCTCTTCTCATGAAAATCCCACCTCTTGATTCAGAGGATCCAGAGGAATATCTCCCCATCAATATCGATACCCTCCGAGGTCTCAGCCCACTTCAAACAGATGTCTACTCGAAACTTGGTCAGGATCGTTTTGTTTGTGTGTTTCGAACCGGTCACTTACTTGAAGAGACTGACTTAGCAAAGTTTATCCTTTCAAAACGAACCGAGTTTCACGTCAAAAAATCAGAGATAAAAGCGGTCCTCGCGAAGCGTGCGCAGGAACTTGAAGAGAGCGCCCAAAAGCCTGGAGTTTCACCCGAGGTGATGCAGAAGGCATTCACGTCTGCCCACACCCTGATTCGAGACGTAGTTCCACGCATGGGATTCACAGCAGAAACTCAGAATATTGCAAAAAGCTGCGTGAACATGACCCTAAAGGCCCTTGGCGCGAAACCAAAGCTATCGGCCATCATTGATGACCTCAAAAAGAAAGAAGGCGACTACATCGCGGCTCATAGTCATATGGTCGGAAATGTAGCTTGCGCTCTTGCACATCGAATTGGCTGGAATTCAAGTGCCACTTTTTTTAAGCTAGGCTTAGCAGGATTCTTACATGATATTTCGGTTGTAAAAGAAGAACATGCAAGGGTTCACACCCTCATTGAAAGCGAGTCCTCTCCATTCACTAAAGACGAACTAAAACTCATTCGCCTGCACCCGGTTCAATGCGCCGAATATTCCAAACAATTTTCAGAGATTCCCAGTGATGTGGATATCATCATCGCTCAACACCATGAGCGACCTGACGGAGAGGGCTTTCCGAGAAAGTTAGCCGGCAAGCTAATTAGTCCTCTGAGTGCACTCTTCATTATGGCTCAAGATTTAGTTCATGAAGTTTTTGAACACCCTGAAACTCTCTCCGATGACTTTTTTAGAGCCAATGCAGAGAAGTATCAAGTCGGGCAATTCAAGAAAATCATCACTCTCATCTTAAACACAACAGAAGAAAGCGACGCCTAAACGCGAGACTTAAGCCATTCGTCCATTTTTTGAACCCAAGGTGCCTTTCGATCATCACGGCGATGAAAGAGAAAAATCTTTTGTTTCGGGATGGAGTGCACATCCAAGTGCTCAATGGACACCTCTTTCGTGTGTACCCCCCAGGCCTCTGGAATAATCGCCCAACCGAATCCATATCGTACGAGTTCCACCACACTAAACCAATCCTCGACGATTCTTGAAACCTGGAGATCTTGAAACTTCAAACCTTTCCATGACAGGTAGTCTTCGAGGTAGGCATGATGGTTACCATAGACCACTACCGGTCGATGCCGAAGCTCTTCCGCTTCCTTCGGATTCAATTTCCATGATTTTGGAGTAATGAGCTTAAAGCTCGATTCAAAAAAGAGTCGGGCAACGAGATCTCCCGAATCCATCGTTTGAGCCGACACCGCCAAATCCACCCGGTGCTCTCGTAAGGCCCGTAAAGACTCAGCACTACTCGACTGAATTAACTCTAACTGTCCCGGGAAGGGAAAAGCCAAAAACGGGATAAAGAGCTCTCGCCTTCCTGCTAGCCGTAACTTTTGGTGATCTAGGTCTTGAGCCGACTTAGAAATTCGCTGATGAAGGAGGTGAAGACCCAA
>CAIOKW010000021.1 GCA_903858975.1 Oligoflexia bacterium
CCGGCAAAATTTTGTAACTCTTGAGTGATTAAAATAATTCACAGCTCGTCAAACTTTACTTCCCTCATCTCATGCTAGCCTTCGGCCGAATCCTGCTTTGGCAGGAACAGGAGTAGTAGATGAAGGGCCCATGGTTAAGTGCGATGGGTTTGGCGTGTTTGTTGATGATGAGTGCTCATGCAGAGAGTTGGGATTCCGATAACGATCCTAAATTATTTAGTTCAGACTTTGAGTACCATTGGTCCGCATTGCCCTTAAAAGCTTCGTTGCCGGAGCATGAGATTCCTTGGGCAGACACCTATTGGCCGAGCTACTTGGGCAGCATTAATTATCGTTGGCACTCCGATCATCCCGTTGGATTCAACTATCATTCCCCAACGCAATCGGAAGCATCGAGTATGTCCAGAGCAGAGCTTGAGAAGCTGTCTCCCTCAGAAAAATATGACCTTGCCATGGGAGATTACTCCTATTCGCTTCGAGATGAGGCCAAATGGCACGCGAATCCTCGCGCTAAAGATTGGGTCGGAATCTGTCATGGTTGGGCTCCCGCCGCGATTCAGTTTAAAGAACCAAAAATAGTAGAGGTAGTAAATCCTGATGGAATCGTTGTTCCCTTTGGTTCAAGTGATGTGAAGGGGCTCATCAGTTATTTCTTCGCTTTCCATGGAGGCATTCGCTACTCATTCGTGGGCCTTCGTTGCGCTCTTGCAAAGATATCGGATTCAAAGACTCCTTGTGGAGATGTCAATCCGGGGGCCTTGCATGTGATTCTTACAAACCAGATTGGATTAAAGCAGCAAGGCTTCATGGCGGACGTGGAGCAGGCGCGAGAAGTTTGGAATCAACCGATCTATGGATATGAAATCACTCCGGTTGCATCAGTGAAGTCCGATCACGCAGCATCGGCAGTTCAAGTAAAGCTCACTATGCTTTATACCGATGAACTGGATAAGCCACTTTGGGAAGCAGTGGGTGGGACTTCGCAATTTCCAATCGGAAAGTTAGATATGGAATATGTGCTTGAGCTTGATTCTGAGGGAAGAATTACGGGAGGCGAATGGGTGGGGCCAAAACATCCAGACTTTCTTTGGAAGGCCAATAGCAAGGCCCACTTCAGTGGTGCTCTCGAAGGTCTCAATCGGATTTATCAGTCAAAGTACTAAAGAGTCTTTAGAAATTCAATCAGGCTTTGCTTCTGATAAGGCGTATAGCGTTCGGATCCATCTGCATTCGTGAAGATCCGCTCGTAGTGTCCTGCGTTTGACATGCCTTCTCGGCGGGTATCAAAGAGGTGTTCTTTTGAGTTTTGTAATTGAGAGGGGTACCCGACGCAGTCTTGGTCATAATCGCGATTGGGATCAATCGCCTGAGCAGAATAGTACTGAACGGGACGCTCTTCGGGTTTCATCATGAGGGCGCAAAGGTTCGGGATCGAATTGTTATGAAAGTAAGGGTAGCGGGCCCAAATTCCCTCGAGAGGAGGAGGAATGTATCCCGATTGTTCTTCAATCACGATGTTAAATTGCTCAGAAAAAGCGAGGGGATTTAAGGCCTGAGCGAGTGCCCTCATTCCTTCTCTGCGTCCTGGATCCGTTCCGACATTTTTCACTTTTGTTTTTTCAAAGTAACTGACTTGAATCGTGTCGATAATGGATCGTTCAGGGTGAATTGATTTTTCTTTTGCGAACTCAGATTCAGTCAGAGACCACGCTTTTTGATAAGATCCATGGCAATGAGCACAGTTTTGAATAAAAATTTGCTCCCCCTGTTTTGCGCGCTCGATGTGAATGGCAGATTCGCTCAGGTAATCTTTCCACTTGGGAGCTTCGGTCGCGAATACCGCAGTGGTGAGCTCCTCTACGATGGAGCTATTCTCACCGAGCCAACGGACCAATTCAGGAAGATCCGCTCCACGCCCGATTTCATTCCAAAGAAAATTGGTAAAGACAGGGTTTCCTGAAAGCACGCTCCCGTCAGAGAGCCAATGGGTTTTATATTTTACGTTCCACCAGACCGCAGGTTTACTATCAGCGACTTGATGATTGAGAAGATTGTCTCGCGGGTGACGAGCATCCTCAGGGTTTCGCTCGGCCCAGGGGGTTTGTGATCGCTTCGCAAGAGAGAGAGCCACTTGCGCCAGCGAAGTATCGAGCCCCAAGGCTTCGGGACGCTTCAGACCGACTGATTTTATTTTGTCTTTGGATGAAGCATACATCGCCTTTTCATCCGCACTGGCTTTGGTCATGACTGCGAACAGTTCCGGGGAAACGAGTTTCATACCCGCTTGCCCATGGATAAAAAAGAGGTTGGCCCTGGGAAAACGATTTGTCATTCCTAAGATCGGTTTTCCGAACATTTCGGCGGAATGGCAGGCGGCGCAGCTTAAGGTAAGACCTTGTGCCTTGCCTCGGTTAATCAAAGAGACGCCCATGGGGTATTCTGGCTTTACGTGATTCGGGAAGGGTATGGAATCTTCGGAATCCGGAAAAGGATGAAGGCCCGCCCAGTCCCAGAATCCCTCAAAATTGGTAAAATCAGATTCGAGCGAAAGGACGGTCTTTAAAAGTGCAAAGAGCGGGTCTCCGGGCTTCGAATCCAGCATTCTCAGTGCGGGGCGGGCAGGGATGAGGAGTCCAGTAACCGCTACTGGATAATTGAGGGCATGAAGCTTTCCCGCACGGACCTTGTCTTTCAGAGTGATTTCATCCCAACCATAGGGGTTTGATCGGCCGGAGGGCTGAATTGTAGCAGTGCTGGACCAGTCGGGACTCAGGGGGCTTGAGAGGGCCAAGCTTTGGCATGAAATGAGTAAAGCCAGAGAGAGTGGCAAGAATCTGAAGCGATGCATAAAAACCCCCGTTGCTCCAGTTCTCCTATGCATAAAATTGATTGTCAATGTGGTAATTTTGCAGTTTTTGAGAGAAGTTTGGAGGGAATGAAAATGAATGTGAAAAAGATTGGGATCATCATTAAGCACCACCACAATGACGCGGCCGCACTCTCTGTGGAGCTTGCGAACCTCCTTTTGAATCGCGGCTACCAGGTCTTTTTTTGCGATGAAAGTTCAAAGGTATTGAAGGGCATCACTCAGGGTGGTGCAAGTAAAATGAAGATCGTGAAAAAATCCGATCTCGCCAAAAAAGTAGATTTGATTGTGGTCCTCGGAGGAGATGGAACCTACCTCAGTGCCGCACGTTTGATGAAAGATGTCAGCATTCCCATCTTAGGAATTAACATGGGCACTTTGGGTTTCCTGACCGAAGTTCGAAAAGAAGAGATGCATGATGTGATTAACAAGATTCTCACCACCGGAAAAATGGGAATCTCTGAGCGAGTGATGCTTGAAGTCAGTGTGATCCGAAAGGGAAAAACCATTCTGAAAGATCTCGTCATCAATGACGCCGTCGTTTCTAAAGGCGCGATCGCTCGAATTATTGGGATTAAGATTGATGTAAACGGTGAATGGGCAAATACGGTGAGAGCGGATGGATTGATTATCAGCACGCCGACTGGATCTACTGCTTATTCACTGGCAGCTGGGGGCCCGATTGTAATGCCACAACTGGGTTGCATGTTGTTGACCCCGATTTGTCCCCATGGCCTCACGCAGAGAACCTTAGTCCTTCCCGATGATGTTAAAGTTGAAATTACTTTAGAGCATATGCCGGGTCACGTTTATCTGACTTTGGATGGACAAGATGGGTTGGATTTAAAAGATGGAGATCTCATTCAGGTTTCTCGGTTCAAAAAACATAAACTGAAAATTGTAAAGGCACCGAACCGTGATTACTTCTCGGTACTTCGTGAAAAACTCAACTTTGGAGGTAAGTGATGCTTCAAACCATAAAGATCAAAAATTTTGCACTCATTGAAAATGCTGAAATTCCTTTTGAGAAGGGGCTTAATATTCTTTCAGGGGAAACCGGAGCAGGAAAATCAATCGTTTTAGAAGCGATTTCACTTTTGCTGGGCGGCCGCGCTAATAATGAAGTGATTCGGACAGGTGCCGACGAAGCGGTTGTTGAAGGATTTTTTGATATCGAGCAACTCCCTTGGCTTAAAGATCGTCTGAAAGAGGTCGGGATTGATTGCGAGGACCATGAGCTACTGATTAAACGGACCCTTAATAAAAATGGTAAAAATCGAATCTTTATCAATGGCGAATTAGCCACGCTGAATATGCTTTCAGATGTTTGTGAGGATTTAGTCGATCTCTGTGGTCAGCATGAGCACCAGTCTCTTTTTAAGTCATCAGTTCAATTGGGTCTTCTGGATCGATTTGCAGGCATTGAAACACTTCAGCTAAAAGTCAAAGATCAGTTTAAGAAAACCACTGCTCTTCGAGAAGAGTGGGAGAGCCTGAAGAAGAAGGAAGAGGAACGAGTTCAGCGTCTTGCCTTCATTCAATTTCAAATTGAGGAGTTGCAGGAAGCTAAGCTTCAACCAGGAGAAGATGAAAGCCTCCAAGGAGAAAAGAAGTTACTCCAGTCATCGGAGCAGCGAATGCAGCTTGTAGCTCAAATTGATTCTGCTCTCGACGGAGATGATGGAGCCATGAATGCTCTGAAGCTAGCGCTCAGTAAGGCTAAGTCGCTCTCCCAAATGGATGAGAGTGTGATTGAGCTTCATCGCTCTTTAGAGCGAGCGCTAGCTGAAGTGGATGAGTCATCGCGAATGGCTAGAAATTACCTTTCTCGAGGAGATCTGAGCCCAGAGCGTCTTCAAGAAGTTCAGGAGCGCCTGAGCCTGATTATCAATTTTAAACGTAAGTACGGAAGCACCGTTGAAGAGATCCTCTCTCACCAAGAAAAACTCACCGGCGAAATGGATTTACTCACTAATCTCAGCTCCCGCTTAGATTCTTTAGAAGGAGAGTTCCAAAAAGAAAAGGATTCGGCACTGAAATTGGCAAAAGACTTATTTCAGAAACGGAAGAAGGGTGCTGAAACTTTCACAAAAGCCGTATCCAAGGAATTAAAGGAACTTCGGATGCAAGATGCGGAAGTGGAGCTCTCGCTTCATTTCTCTGATGACATCACGACCTGGGGTCCTGACTCAGTAGGGACCGAAATTGAACTTCTGGTCCAAACCAACTTGGGCGAAGAAAAGAAGCCCATTCAAAAAATCGTGTCAGGTGGAGAGTTGTCACGGTTGATGTTGGCCATTCGTCGCGTGATTGCCGACAAGGGCGGAATTGGTGTTTATCTTTTTGATGAGATCGATGCAGGTCTTGGCGGGCAAACCGCATTTACAGTGGGCAAGAAACTGAAGTCAGTGGCTTCCTATAATCAGGTTCTTTGTATTACTCATGTTCCTCAAGTGGCATGTTTTGCAGATCATCATTTATCGATTAGTAAGCATACGACTAAGGGAAGAACAGTGACAGAGGTTCATTCATTGTCACTCGACGAAAAGCGTGACGAAATTGCACGAATGCTAGGCGCCGAGAAGTTAACTCCTGCAGCACTGAAAAATGCTAAGGATCTCATTGAGAGCGCCCGAGCTTAGGTCGATTTTTTACAATCGTACCAAGCGACAAAGGGAATGCTTTTAATGAGCTTCAACTTCGTTCCAATTTCATAAAGGCGCAGCGGAATCGCAGAGTCATTGAGTTTGCACTCTTTGTCGGCAATCACTTTAAGCACGGACTGAGTTTTTTCCTCATCAAACCTTCCGTTCACGAGGACCTGAGCATTAGGAACTTCTTGCAGATCTTGGAGGAGAGAGTTCGAATCCAAAAACACCTTCAATTCATGGGGTTTAAATGAGTAAAAGCTGATTTGGTTTCGGTAATCGTGACTGGCAAATACCATTCGCGTGGAATCAAGGTTCCGGGATGCAAGCGTAAGGGCTCCCGAAGTATTCAAAGATGCGCCACGAAGAGTAGAAATGCCAAAGCAGAGTAAGTTTAGGGCAATGTAAGGAATCAGAACCCCTGCTTTTTTAAGTCTCACATCGAAGGATTGGAAACTGATCATCGCCATAAATGGGATGAAGTTGAGAATGGGGAAAAGGAAACGGTATTCTTTATTGGTAATGAAACAATGAAGAATGAAGAACGCCCATACAAAAGAGCCGAGTAGGAAGCGGTCTTGGTCTGATCCCTTTTTCATAAACTTTGCAGCACCAAAGAAAAGAGGCAAAGAGATGAGGGGATTGAGCTGGAATAGCCAGTTAAAATACATCCACCAGGGGTGGGGTGCATACTGAGCAGCTACACCATCGACGATATTCACCTTAAAGTAGCGATAAGGAGTAAAGACCCAGTTACCATAACCGACGCGGTCTATTACTACACCTAGGCCCACTGGAATCAGGAAGCCTAGCAGAAGTAAAAGATGGTTCTTGATAACCTTTCGGTCCCGGATCAGAAGTGCGACCCCGAGTCCTGCGAGCCCAAGAGCAATTTGATAACGTGCTAAGAATGCAAAGCCAAAAAGAATGCCGCTCCACAGGTACTGTTTTTTGTCCAAGAGCTTCAGCATTCCAAAGCATAGGAAAATTCCAGCTAAGTTCTCACTTGAGGTCCTGACGTGGATATAAGGGAAAAACCAAAGGAGTGAGATCCAAAGGAACCAGGCTGGATTAAGTTTGTATTCTCTTTTGAAGTACTTCCAAAGCTCGAGCATCGCTGCAACATTGAGTAATCCGTAGATCAAGCGAAAGAGGAAAGCGGTATTAAAGGGTTCGTAAATCCCAAGGGCCAAGAGCGGCTTCATGAAGAGGACATGGAGGAATGGCTGAAACCAGGGACGGATTTGGCTTGTGAATTCCCATGGAAGTTTGCTTGCGTCCGGATTTAATCCTAAAAAATAATTGGCCCATTCAAGAATTTGAAAGTGTTCATCCGGATGGTGATAGCCGAACGAGGTGTAAGCCGCAATGGTGTGTGCGAGGATCAGTACGAAGATTGCGATCCATTCAAGAGATAAGAGACGCTTCATGTTTTGCATAGGGTTAGTGGGTCTCTCCGCTTGGGATGACTTCAAAGGCACCTTTTTTAACGGTGTAAAGTGAGAGCTCGCGAGAACAGTGATGATCCTTTACGGATAGGATTCCGGTTGCTCCTTGAATATTTCCCCTGTTTTCTAGTTTGCTGGTGAACTCAGCACGGGTCGCTGGATGATCGGAAAGGGTTTGGATCACTAAAGCTGCAGCATCAAATGCAATGGCATCGAGCTCTCCGGGCGCCGCAGAATAGGTGGTGGAATAGAGATCAAAAAAATGCTTAGTCTCAGGAGGAGGATTTTGAGTATTGAAGGCAACCGGAAAGCTAGCACCTTCCGCTTGATCTCCCGCGCGTTGAATGAGTTGATTCGAATTCCAGGATGAAATCCCAAAGTAAGGAAGTCCCTTTGCATCTCGGTAGGCAAAAGTAGGGATGATTTGACCCACAGTTCGCGCTTCATCCGCAATGAAGACCGCGTCGAAATCGACAATCGGTGGCAATGCAAAGTATTGGAGCGTCTTCATGGTTTTCTTGGTGATCTTCAGTTCCTTACGTTTTTCGGCAAGTTCCTGAGTTTCTTTTAAGCGGGTTTCTGGATAGAAAAGTCCGAGCGCTTTATCCACAGGCTCTCTGAAATCGGTCAAGTCCGGATCATAAAGTTCAAAGGCTCGAACTTCACCATTTCTGGATTGAACCTCTTCCCAAAATGCAGAAGCTAATTCTTCACCCGCTTTGTTGCTGGGGGCAAGGATTGCAAACCGTTTAAACCCTCGGGTAGATATCGCAAATTCAGCCATTTTGGCTGCTTGATCCCGAGCAGAGATCGAGCATGAAAATACCTGTGCGTCAGTCGCACCCTGAGCTTGAGCGACTGAAATCAGAGGCACTTGATAATAGGCTGCCTTCGCTCTTAAGGCATCAAGGTATTTTCCGAGTACGGGTCCAATGACCGCAATCACCTGATCCTCTTCCACAAGCTTCTTGAGTGCTTCCTGATGGGTCTCTGCAGAATCTCCACTGTCTACCGCAATCAGTTCATAGTTTTTTGACTGGGGGTCGGTGGAAGTTTGGAACGCGAGTTCGATGGCACGTTGAACTTTTTTACCGAAATTTTCATATTTGCCACTGAGTGGAAGTAACACGCCAATCCGCTTTTCCTTAACAGGGCCTGAATAAACTTCAATCACAGGAGCGGGGGTGGGAATCGCTTTCGTCGCAGCTTGGGGAGCGAGAGTGCCGACGGTTGGATTTACTTTTGTAGCAACTGGTTTTGAGAGTCGCTCTTTCAGTGCGGCCACTTTCTTTTGATCATTGGGACCCATCGTTCCGATATCCATGGAATTCAGGGTTTGGCTGGCCTCAATCGTTTTGCCGCTGTCTGCAAATGCGCTTGCAAGGTTGAACTGATAGTAAACTTGATGCTCAGAAACCGGATTCAAGGTCAAAGCCTTTTTGAAGTCGAGGATCGCCGCAGAATAATTCTTTTCTCCTAGTCGGATCAGTCCCTTCAAGTTCCAATACTCCGTTCTTTCGGTATTGTGGAGGTGGGGCTCAGGGATCTGATTGAGCGTATTCACCGCATTCCCGTATTCTCCGCGCGCATAAAATGTTTGGGCCTTCTTGATGAGGTCTAGAGAGTTTGAAGTGATCGAAACTTCTGGCTCAGACGCCGTATAATTTCGTCGGGTCGGAGCATTGGTACATCCTTGTAGATAAAGGGATTCTAGCAGGAGCACGGAGCAAATCAGCGCAGAAACTTTCATGCCTATAGACTAGCTCCCAAGTCCCTAGAGCGTCAATCCTGGAGCATCGGCATTATTTACCGAATTGACCCGCTCTTGTGAGCGCGAATATCCTAAGAGGAGTATGCAAGAACGATCTCGCCCCCATTCATTAGACCGATCCCTGAGCTCACCAGAAGCTGAGAACTTACTGCGCATACAGTTACAAATCGAATCTAAACTTCAGGAGATTGCGGGTGCATCGCGTGATGTGGCGTCGATGCTCGATCGACATCGCAAAATGAGTTCAGAAATGCTGGAGGCCCAAGAGTCGCTTCAAGCAAAAGAGGCTATTTGGCTTGAACAGAAGCGGCTATTGGAAAATGCTGAAATCGCCCATCAAGCGACGGTGAGTGAAATGAGAAAATCCCATCGATTGGAGATTGAGGGACTTCGCACTCACGCCAATGCGCGAATCAGTGAAGTGACCCAGCAGTACCGAGAGATTCAGGCTCGTGCCAAAGGAGCTATTCAGAAGCTTGAAGAGTCGCTCCACGACAGCCGAATTCATTTGAGGCGAGTACAGCAAGAGGCTCTGGAGAAGCGGGGCGAAGTGGAATCGTTGGTGACTGAATATGAAGCTCGCATTCAGGCTGAGTCGACCGTAAGTTTTATGAAGCTCGCTGAAATAGAGAAGCGTCACGCTTTAGAAATTGAGCGAATGCAGTTCGAATTTCAAAGCAGTAAGAATTTCATCTTGGCAGCAAATCAAAGGCTCGAAGAGATTGCTGCGCAAAAAGAAATAGAGATCCTTGAACTCAAGAAGAAGGTTCTGATTCTGGGCGTGGACCCTCATCGGAACGCCCCTCACACTAATTCAATTTAATTAAAGATTCGCTTCACTCGCTCAAAAAAGCCATGAGAGAGGGGATGAGCCTTGCCATCCTTTTGTGTGAGCTCTGCAAACTTACGGAGGAGCTCGCTTTGCTCACTCGTTAATTTGCTCGGAACCTCCACAATCACTCGCACTAATTGATCGCCTCGGCCTCCGCGACCTAAATGAGGAAGTCCTTTGCTCTTGAGTCGGAAAACTTTATGAGACTGAGTGCCCGATGGAATTTTCATTTCAACTTTTCCATCGAGAGTAGGAATGTCGATCTCAGCACCCAGTGCCGCATGAACAAAGGTGATCGGAACATCGCAAATGATGTCAGCGCCATCACGTTTGAAAAAGTCGTGATCAAGCACGTTGATCACGATATAGAGGTCTCCTGGAGGGCCACCTTGCTCCCCAGCTTCGCCTTCGTTAGAAAGCTTCAAGCGTTGTCCAGTATCAATACCCGCTGGAATCGTGACTGAAAGTTGTGATGTCTTTTTGATTTTTCCTTGGCCTTTACAGCCGGTGCACGGAGAAATAATCACTTGGCCTGTTCCATGACAAGAAGTACAAGGACGAGAAACGGCAAAAAACCCCTGTTGAAAGGTCACTTCTCCGCGGCCGTTACAAATCTTACACGTTTCAGGCGAGGTTCCAGGTTTCGCTCCTGATCCATGACAAGTATCGCAATCTACGCGTTTATTGAGTGTAATGACCTTCTCAACGCCCTTGTAGGCTTCCTCAAAAGTAATGTCGACTTGGGTTTCCAGGTCGGCACCCGCGCGCGCGCGACGACCCCGGGATCCACCGCGTCCGCCTCGTCCGCCAGCACCACCGAAAATGTCTCCGAAGATATCGCCAAAGATATCACCGAAATCCGCAGCTCCACCACCACCGAAGCCGCCCCCAAATGGTCCGCCTGCACCCCCGAATGGGCCTTGTCCACCGCCCATGCCTGAAGCGGCATGTCCGAACTGATCGTACATTTTCTTTTTTTGTGGATCAGAGAGGTGCTCGTAGGCTTCGTTTACTTCTTTGAATTTATCCTCTGACTTTTTATCGCCGGGATTTTTATCAGGATGGAA
>CAIOKW010000022.1 GCA_903858975.1 Oligoflexia bacterium
ATAATTTAGGCTTCCAATTTGGTCAGTCGCCAACATGACTATGTTAGCATTCACAATCGGAGAACCGTTCACACTTCTTGGCAAAAGTAATGAGTCGTCCCCTCCGCTTATTGGAGGGGAATAGTAAACGCTCGAATCAGGCAAAATCACATTTTCAGAACCCTGAACCGATTCAAGCCTTACACTGACCACTGAATAACCTTCATTTAAGGGTGAAAGTATTGGTGCAGATGATCCATGCAGGCTCAGTGAGGTTCCGAGAGTTAAATCGTAAGAAAACGGGCCATTATCAAAAAATAAACCTGGGTTAACATAATTGATGTTTGGAGAATCCAAGGTTTTTTGAAAAGTCCTCGGAGCATCATTTGAGGCGAGATCCGCCACATCCATCTGCAAAATAACAGAGTCGCGTAAAACGGGGTCACTGTTATTAAGATTTCCGCTTGAGAAAACCGCATAATAAACCTGGCATGAGGTACCTGACCCCAAGGTAAGCGGCATTGTGTTTCCTGCTACACCATCGAAGGGGCAAGCTCTCGAAAGCTTTCTAATGGTTCCCGTACTCGTAATCGAAGCGTAATTTTGATCAAGTTTATTATCCTCTGCCACAAACAGGTTACCCGCTGAATCGACAGTGATAGCAGAGGGTGCGTTGAAGCTTGCTCGCTGACCAAATCCATCGACAATCGCTGCGCCACCTGCTGCGCCCGCAATCGTCTTTGCAACCAAATCACCATTCGAATCTTGAGCAAGAATCTGAATATTTTTTTGTCCTTTTAACGCCAGGTAAACACTTCCTGCTCCATCGACCGCAACACCCTGGATACCGGGTAAATCAAGAAATGATTGATACGAAACCAAATTAGAATCAAAAACTAAAAGTCGATCGCCCATTGAATCAGCAACATAGACCTGGCCTAGATTGTCAACTGCGATTCCTTCTGGGTTACCGTTTTCTCCATTTGAGCCTGTCAGCTCATAAAGTATCTTTGAGTTATTATTGGAATCTCTAAAATAAGTTCCATCAGAATGAAGTTTTAATATGTAACCTGAATCGACATCCAGCTTAGTTGCTACATATAAATTATCGGATTGATCAAGCGCAACCGCCATGGGCTGTCCGACTCCGCTATACATTTGGATTTGCTGATTACCTGCAGAACTACCATCGAGCGCAATTTTATGGATCGACGATTGATCAGCAACATACAAGTACCCATTCTTGATCGCAATTCCGTTTGGATCAGTGAAGTCACCACCGAGTACGCAATCGATCCGGCCACTTGAATCAAAACAATCGTAGCCTACTCCAGCTGCATTCCACTTTTTGACTAGTCCTTGATCATAATCAAGAGCATAGACATTCCCATCATCATCAACTGCAACGCCTCGCGGGGAGTCGACGCCACTTGCAAAGGTACTGACTTGGTAGGGCTCAGGGCCGGGAACCATTTCAAGCTGCGCCTGAGGCATTCCCAAAATTTGCGCTTTTGAACTGACTGCCTCCCTCATCAAAGGTTGAATCTGGGCGATTCGTCCAACATCCGCACGAACTTCCACGGAATAAAGGTTCGTTGTGCCTGGGACGAGTGCCGGAGTACCTATCACTACTGGAGAAGGGGCATTTGGCACTGCTCCATTATCTGTACATTGAGTTAATCTCGGGCTCGCAAGCGGCCACAGGTCTACCACTTGATCGCCCTGGAGATCTGGAATCATTGCCTCTGCAATAATTAAAGGTTCACCCGCATCGCCTGGTCCACTTGGATTGTTAATATAATTCATGGCTAGCTCACCAGAATAAGGAGGTCAGACACCCACATTCTTCACCGGATCAAAGTACAGGGACATGATCGTGATTCTTCGGTTTCGCCCCGTAGGCACCATGAGCTCTACTTCGGTTTGCCCTGAATTTGAGGCCGAAATCACAACCGCGCTATCTTTACTCAGCCGAAGGCACTCAACATCTCCTCGGATTATAGGAATACCATCGCCCTCGACGTTAATCAGGTAATAAGCATAGTTCGGATCTTGCGCTTTTTGCGTAGCCTTACCATTTGAGGAACGTTTAAGACTTTGAACCGTTTTGCTATCAATGACGATTCGGGCGCTACCTGAAGAGGATCGTTGACTGAGGGAGCAGCCTGAGGATGAAAATGCAATCCCAAGTGCTAGCGATAATGATGAAATCAAATTCCATTGAATCCTCATTGGGAACCAATCTTTTCGGTCCAAATCGCCTGCGTCGCTGGAAAAGCTTTAACTCCCACACCCGCTGACTCCAAAGTATCAATAAGAATCTGCGCTTGGATATTGGTCGCGATCGCTGATGGAAATGTAAAAGTCTGGAAATAATTATATGGAACGGAGCAGATAAGAGTCTGCAACGTATTCATATTTGAAGTTACAGAAATAATAGTCCCCGAATCAAAACCGTTTAATAACGGTTTTCCTTGGTACTCAAGATCGATCTTCGCGTCGGTATTCTGACTCGTTAATGAAAAAGGGCCTGGGTAATAATTGGACCAAGGTCCATTCAAATCGGACCTGGTTCTTAATCTAATTTTCACATCGCTAAATTTAATTGGGTGCGCATCAAAAAGTTCACGCTGATACACTCTTTGGCCTGGACTTAATGGATCTACTCCCTCTAAGACCATTTCGACATGAGTCACGAGGCCATGACCAAGAGATCGCTCAACCAAGAGTTTATCAATGGAATAAGCATGTCCATAGGCATAGTCACTCCAATCGGCAATCGCGGTAGATGGCCTGAGCACGAAATCATGCGAACCATCACTGCCATCACGTGAAACACTTACAATTACTGGGTTCGGACTGGGGGCGGTCGAAGCAGAAAAAGGCAAATTGGCCATTCCAAAAGGTGCAGTGTTCACCACTGATTGCCGTAAGGTCAACGTTCCAGTCGGTGTTCCACTATCATAATAAAGCGGACCGTACACTTGATGACTATTGCCACTCACTGCCCTATAACCGCCTGGTAGCGTTAGCTTACGCTGAATCAAAGGTAATCGACCTGTATCGGCTGGGTCGCCTAAATGTAATTCAACGGCGACTTGGTCGCTTCCTGAAACCAAACTATTGGCTTCATAGACAGCAAAATAAATGTAGCAATATCCGCCATTAGGTAAAGTCAGTCGACTTGCACCATTAGTATTCATTGGACAAGGAGAAGGCGCTGTTGCCGGCGGCACCACCGCACTGACTTCAGCTGGGGATCCCGAAGGACTCGGACTTATAAAAGCATGAAGTGGAAAAACGGAATCTGGGTCCATTGGTTCAATGGCGACATTGGCGACTGCAGTTACTTTGACTGAATACAAATTAGAATACACAACCCCACCAGAGCTATACCGAATTGGTGTCGAATCCACGGTCACATGCGGCAGCCCCAGTTTTTGAATGGAAACGCTCCTTGAAATTTGATTGCTCAAAGCCCCGGGGTTTAAATAATAATTCAGAGTATGAGAAATCGTGTCACCGCCTGGATGAGCCCCACCATAATAGTAAGTGGCGCCTTGGCTGAAAAAGTGAAATTCATCTAGGTTAGGAGCAAGAGGCGCCCCCGTTGCAAACCACGACAGGTTATTTAATTGACCGGTAGAGGGCGCACCCATGGTTCCACTAAAAATTCCTGTAAATGCGTAGAGGCCAGTTGTGCTGATATTTCTCAATTGACCCGTGAACCGCGCAACAAAACTTGAGTTAGGAGTAGGATCATCCCAGATTCGTATGACTCCAGCACCCGCATCGGGATGATAATTCGAAATCTCTACTTCGCCATTGGATATCGTGTCCTGAGAAGGATTGATGCCACACTGATTCGCCATGGATATTGCTGCGGACTTTTCAATTAAGGAAATACTTTGGTCCCCACTCAAATTAGGAATGGTTGCCTCGGCCATGATGTAAGGCCCGGCCGTAACCATAGGCTTCGGTTGTGCTCTCCCCCAATAATTAAATGGATCTTCTCCAGCAAATGGAAGTACACTCCCATCAAAGTCGATTCGATAAATCCGAACCGTACGGTTTTTACCAACCGGCACCAAAAACTCTACCGAATCATCTTGAGGACCATTTAGGGCAGAGACCAAAACAGATGCTCCGTCATGATTGGCAGAAAAACACTTATCCCCTAGAAGCATGTCGCGCCGGATTCCCTCACCCTCCACATCGATTAAATAATAAGATTTTGCAGTAGGAGGTGGAAGCGCAACTCCATTTGAATCTGAAAGAATACTACTTAATCTGGATGATCCACCCTGTGCTGAGCGAGTGTTCAACTGAACTCTAGCAAGATTCGTCTGATCTCTTTGCGAAAGTGAACACGCCTGCAAAGCTACCATCAGTAGCAATGCCCACCCTTTCGTGATTATAGCGTGATACCCCTTTTGCATATTTCCCTTTTATCGATGAAAAATAACTCGCAGCTTTGCAAGTGGGCGATTAAACCCTGGATTAAAATTACCATTAAAACTGGGCTCAGCGTGAAACGATCCCGGAATCCCGAGCTCTCCCGCTTTTGGAATCACGACATCAGGTCGGTTTTTCACCATGTCCTGAATCGCTGCCATCGTATCGGCGCCTGAAATCGAAATGGGGGCACCCGATGAGGCTCCCATGCCCGCAATCGCCGAACCTTTTGCGCCATCTTTTACTTCTTGTTCAACCACTACGGCCTTTACAAAGGTGGTGTCTTTCATTTTCATGTCTGTCACAACCGATTTCATCTCTTCGACACTCACGGTTTCAACTTTTTCAATTTTCGGCGGTGCTACTGGCTCAATACTCGCAACTGCTCTTGAAGCCTCTTTTTCCTTTGGAAGGTCAAGCGTCGTTGTTAACTTTTGCCCAGGTAAAACGGCTTGTGGTTTAGCGGCAGGCGCAGGAGCACCCGAACTCGTATTCTTGGCGACCTCTACTTTTCCTTCGGTCACCACGACCTGTGTTTTCATCACATCCGGTTTTTGCTTCTTGGCTTCAGGATCGGTATTGCCACCCTCTGAACTCGCAATGTCGCTCGTGACGTAAAATTCAGTTCCACGGACACCCATGGTCGCAGCTCGTGTACGAAGGCGAAACTTACCCATTGGACCGATCTTTTGATTGATCGCAGCCCGTACTTTTCCATAACCTAAAAGGAGCTCCACTTGGCGCTCCTCGGGCTTCGATTTAGGCTCGTATTTTTCCACTTTAAACAGTGAGCTCTGGCCAATATCCATGATCGACTGATCATGAAATAGAATTTTGACGCTGCCGTCGCTCGCAGTGTTGATGAGGTCTTTTTTATGGATAGAATCGCCTGCTTTTAAATAACGAAGCTTTGAGAGTTCTGATTTTTCGGCTCCATCGACACGCGCCATCACCATTCCGTTGACGCTCACGACTTTCCCGACCACATCATCTGCAAAAGATTGAAATGAATGAAAAATAAGGGCGAAAAATAAAAAACCAAACTGAATACCCCTTTTCATTTCCTTCACCCTTCCTTACTCTTAAGCTTATCGGCATGAAACCATCAAAACAAGAGTGTCAAATCCGACGCATCCGCAATATTTTTTTCTACCTTTATGCGTGTTTACTCGCATATAACGCCCATGGGGACATCCTAAAAGCCCATGAGCCCAAGTACGCCTTAGCTGTTCTCGCCTATAATGATAAAAAATACGATGAGTCCTTAAGAATCTTAAATGAACTCTTAAAAGAGTCCCCGGGCTTAGTTGAGTTTTTAGAGCTGAAGGCCCTGGCTCTGAAATCCTCTAAGGACGACGTAGAGAGCGCGAAGACCTACCAGGCTCTGATTGATGCGAAGACGGCTGCGAACGCACCGAAAAAGGAAATTGCGCCTTACGAGTTCGAGCTCGGTGTGAATTATTTCCGCGCAAAGGATTGGAACAAGGCTGAGCCTCATCTTCTTTCCGCCCTGGAACAAGACTTTAACCCGAGCGCAACCGAGTTTTTCTTAGGGATGATCTACTTTCAAACCGGAAGGTATGCCAATGCCATCCAGCACTTCAAGGTGGCGGCAAGATCAAACATTGAGGACCTTTCGGCTCCAGCGGCCTTCTACCTAGGACAGAGCTACTTGAAAAACGGTGAGGGCGCTGCCGCAACGGGTGCCTTCATTAGTGCAAAACTGCTTTCAAAGGACCTAGTGGAGAAATCGCCAACCGCAAAGAACATTTTTGAAGCATGTGAGCAGATTCTTTCACCTTTAGATCATTCTCAAAAGTTCGGAACGGTATCTCTCGGCCTCGGATATGATTCAAACGTTCAAGCACTTCCTGATCAAACGGAGGGAACTTTAAATATTAATAAAAGTACCTTGAAGACGCTGATTCAGGCAGGAATCGGGATCATGAGTTCTCCCACTGAAACCTTTCAATGGGTTCCGAGCTATCGCCTTTCCTATAATAAAAACTTTAACTCAGATACTCGTGAAGGCGAGTTCTTTACTCAGGACGCTTCGATCTACCTTAACCACAGGCCGCTTGATCCCTCCAGTTTTGGATTCAAATTAGATCTCAGTCATACCTTTCAAAATCAGTTTGATACGAATAGTAATTCGTCCTCTACTTTTCGCCAATTTAGTCTGAACGCTGATCTAGATGCTTATTACCGTACCTCAATCACTAAAGACATCTCGGGCTACTTCGAGCTTGGCGCTGGCCCGCAAAAGTATTTTGCCGATTCAAGCCTGACTGACCATGAAAAGCGATCTGGATTTGCCTCTCACTTCAGGGCCATGATCTCTCATTCCTCAATCAGCCGTTTTTTCACGCCCTCCATCTCAGTGATGTTATCGGGAATCGATTCAGGCGGGAGTGATTTCAGTTCGGGATCTCATGCTTTGTCTTTACAAAACAGTCTCAACTTCAGTGACGAAACGAAGGGCTATGCATCGTTCTCTATTTCACAAACCAAATATCCCAATCGACAATCGGGATCACGAGAAGACCAGGACTACACTTTAGCCCTTCAGATTCAACATCAACTGAATCCAAAGTGGAGCCTGGGAAGTGATGCATCTCTTTCTAGAAATACTTCGAATATTTCAGAATACCAATATTCCCGTTGGACGCTTTCAACGGGCGTAACTTATTCATTTTATTGAATTCTAATTGAACCAAAGGTTCTGAGAGAGCTTATCAATGATCGTCTCTTTAGGGAGACTTCTTGAGAAATAGGAGTGAAAGCCAGCCTCAAGTGCCTGACGCTCTTCATCTGCGGAGAAGTCATTGGGACTGAATGCAAAAATACGAGCTTCCCCCACATTGCCCTTGAGACCTTGTGCCAGTGAAACGGAATCGCTCCCATTTAACTCAAGATCCACAATCAAAAGATCGTACTTTTTCTCAACACAGAACTTCAAGCCCTGCGCAAGATTCGGAGCAAAATCCAGCTGAACGGGCATTCCTTTAAAATAATGGCTCATCAGCACTCGGCTAATTTCGGCATCATCAATCAGGAGCACCCGCCTCTCGGGCAACTTGCTCGATAGCTTTTCACGAACTTTGCGCACTCGTGCGGCTGCGGGTCGAACCCGTTCCTCACCCTCGATCTCGGAATCAAGCGGGTCAATATTTTGAGTTGCTTGCTCCAACTGAATGAGAAGTTGCTCGCGGGTGCGTTCGGATTGGGAGAGCTCCGACTTTAAGCGAGCCAGTTCAGAGTTCGCCTGAGAGCGTTCACTCTCAGAGAATTGAAGCTCTCGTTTTAAAGTAGTCACATCTTGAGTGGCACTCTCTGCCACAGCTCGAGCGGATACGAGCTCTTGCTCAAAGCGCGTGAGAATGGCGTTCATTTGTTCTGAATCTTTTTCTGGAGCTGGCGCCACCGGGACGGTTTGAACGGGTTTTAAAAGCGCTTCTCTCGCATCTGCCAACTGAAGCATGAGCTCAGCTTGGTGGGCTTCCACTTGCTTCAACTGTTCTAAAGTTGAGTTTACAAATTCAGGGTAAGGCGCAAATGCGCTCTCGAGCTCTTTTACCCAGGGATTGATGAATTCTTGAAGGCGCTCCATGTGTAGAAAAACCTACCACGGCGAACCCCTGAGATCAACCGACCCGTTCTCCGCGCTCAATTTGAGGTAAAAGCCCCTCTCCAGAGGCAATGAGCTTCAATTTATAAGAAGGATGAAACTTACCCTCCGCATGCTGGTTGCAGCAGGCCGCACAGGCTGCCATTCGGAGTCGTTTTCGTACAAAGATCTTCTGCCCGCAAGAACGGCACTCATAGCAATGTTTAAAGGGCCGATGACGGGGAACCGTATTGTACCTGCTCACCCCAATCTCCTCCATCTTCTCATGGAATAAAGGGGTGTGGCCGTAAGGGAGTCGTTTCTGCCAAAGCCAGAAATGAATCATCTCATGCCCAATCGTGTCCCGAATCAAGTGCTCAGCATTTTTCTCTTCACAGAGGTAGCTTGCGACCTCAATGATCGATCGAGTCCGATCCGGAATGAACCTTCCTGCCGATGTTTTCAACCGAGGATTCCAGCGAATCTCGGGAATCGGAAGCTCTCCCTCGAAAGACCTTAAATTCCATTCCGTAAAAAACCGAACCAGATCAAATTGCATCATCCTGTTTAAAGGATAAAAACATCTGATTTATTAAACAACGCTTATTTATTTGACTCGGTAAATCTTGCCTCGCCCTAGAGCGAGAAGCGCACGAGTGTTGCCCCGCTCGAGCCCGCATCCTGGTAAACCGCCACATAGTTGGTTTTCTTCAGGATTGCACGAACCCCTTCTCTGAGAGCCCCTGTCCCTAATCCATGAATGATCGTGACCTCACCCTTTCCGGCTCGAAAAGCTCGGTCTAAATAGGTGGTCACTTCCCTCATCCCATCGTCAAGTCGCTGACCCCGAATATCAATTTGATCGGATACGGGGCTCGAATCCGCAGATTGGATGGTTACATTTTTGGATTTAGGAGCACCCGGACCGGACCTCACACCCAGCACGGTTCGAAGCTCTCGTTCCGAGAGGAGTTCCATTTCAATCGGATAAACACTGACCACAAAGGCCTTACCAAAACCAGAGGCTTGTTGAACCCCAAGGGCAACCTTCCCCTTTTTTCCGTCCCACTCAATGATCTCGCCGACGTTCTTCCACTTGGGTACCCGTACCCAATTTCCTTTTTGAAATTGTGGCGCCTCAGGAGGTACCACGGCATCTTCACCAATGACTTCCGCAAGTTCTGGCGCCGCCTCTGTGATCGCAGTCTCAATGCGTTTTTCACCCTGCTGAAAAGACTCATTCAACTCTCGGCGAATATCATCGAGCTGCTTATGCGACTTGGTGGACTGAATCTTTCTTAAGGTCTCTCTCACTTCAATCTGCGCAAGCTCTAAGACGTGCTTTAATTTCTGCCGCGCTTTTTCAAGCGATTCTTGGACGGTGGTTTTTACTTTTTCTTCCCACTCCACCTTCAACTTTTCAGCCTCTTCCTTCAATTGAAGTGCTTCACGTTGCGCGCGCTCGACGGTCCCCAGCTGGCCTTGAAGTTGCTGTAAAACGGATTCCACCACTTTGTGCTCATCAGTGAGATAAGTTTTAGCAAGCGCAAGAACCGCCTTTGGCATTCCCAGTCGCTCCGCTGTTTCGAGCGCGCGGGATCTGCCCGGAGCTCCGAAAACAATTTTATAGGTGGGCTTCAGCGTTTCTTCGTCAAAAATAATGCTCGCGTTTAAGACCCGTGAGTCCGTAACCCCCATCGCTTTTAGTTTCGGGTCGTGAGTCGTTGCGACCAAAATCGCACCCTCTTCGCTCAGTACCGTTTGAACAAACGCAAGGGCAAGCGCTGCGCCTTCTTCTGGGTCCGTGGCAGAATTCATCTCATCAATTAAAATAAGACTCTGAGGCCCAACCCCTTCTAAGATGCGCTTCATTTTCATCACGTGACCTGAAAACGAAGAGATGTGTTCTTCAATCGATTGCGGATCCCCAAGGTCTACAAAAAACGAATCAAAATAAGGCACAAGTAACTTACCTGTGCCTGGATAAAAGAACCCAGCGCGAGCGC
>CAIOKW010000023.1 GCA_903858975.1 Oligoflexia bacterium
GTGTAAGTAATTGCCTAGGCAATAATTTCACAATGGAGGAAAATAAAATGGCTAAGAAAAAAGTGGCGAAGAAAAAAACTGCTAAGAAAAAAACTGCTAAGAAAAAAGCTAAGAAATAGTTTGTTTCTAGCAAAAATTGCAAAAAAACCCCGGAAGCGATTCTGGGGTTTTTTTTTGCCTAAAATGTGGAGGCATTTGGGCCTAGGGGATAGAGCGCTGAATCACCTTCCAGATCTTCTTCGCAAAGAAAGGACCGCCATAAATCCATCCCGTATACAGTTGGATCTCAGACGCCCCCGCTTTTAATCGTTTGAGAGCATCTTCGACCGTCATGATTCCCCCAGCCGAGATAATCGGGAGCGAAGTATAGGTTTTAGCCTCTAATAAGCGTTCAAGCGACAAGCTAGACAAATTTTGCCCACTGTAGCCGCCCGGAAGCTCTTTCTCTCTATATATATAGACGCCGCCCAGCGTATTCGTGAGGATGAAGCCTGATACACCGGCCGATTCGAGGGCTTGAATGAGTTTCATTAAAGGCTCACCCGTCATTTCAGGAGCAAGCTTTACGTAGAGGGGAATCTCCCGACCGCTTTCCTGAAGGGCGCCCTTCACTTGTTGAACGATCGGTACGAGTGCTTCTGGGGTTTGAAGCGCCCGGAGACCCGGAGTGTTCGGAGAACTCACATTGATCACAAAGTAATCGGCCGTATCGAGAAAGGACCTCGCCGCCTTCACATAATCAAGGGCAGCGTCAGCATCGGGGGTCAATTTATTTTTCCCGAGGTTAATACCGACCTTGAATCCTGAGGGCAGGAGGGGTTTGGCTTTTCTTACGCGTTCCGAAATAATCCCTGCGCCTAAATTGTTAAAACCCATTCGATTAAAGAGTGTTCGGTCCTTTGGGATCCGAAAGAGTCTCGGTCTTTCATTCCCGCCCTGCGGAAGGGGGGTGACGGTCCCGATTTCCGCATGTCCAAAACCAAAATAAGGAAGCAGCGGAAGAATGTCGGCATTCTTATCAAAGCCAGCGGCAAGACCAATTGGGTTATTCTTTAAGTTTGCCTGAAGGGGGAGCAGGCGCACCATCCATCGCATTCCTAATTTGGATAGCTCATGGGTAAACTCAGGGGGCAATAAAAAGAGAATTCTTCGAATCAGGGGCCACATGGGGATCGTTCTAGCATGAAAACGTTCGCTTCATGACAAAAACATGGCTAAGCTTAGGGTATGTCGAAGATTTTCTATGATCGTTTAGGCAAGCCGCACGTCATTGGATCCAAAGATCAGAAGGATTCGAAAGATAAATCTTCATCGCCGCCTGAGGGCAGTGGAAAGTCAAAGTTTAAAGGAAAAGCGGGAGCCGCTCCCTCGGGAGCGAAGCGGCCAGAGAAGAAGAAATTCGGTGCGAAGCCTGCCGCAAAGAGTGATCGAAGCTTTGGAGCAAGCGAGTCCCCTTGGATCACGCGCTCTGAAGGGCAAACCACTGATCGTCCGAAAGGCGAAAGGCCGCGATCGGATCGGCCACGCGCCGATCGTCCTCGCGCGGACCGTCCGGGTTCGAGTCGTCCCGGCACAAAAAGTAAATTCGGCGGTAAAGGAAAACGGGTTGATCGTGGGCATGGTCATGAGTACGGCCGAAAAGAGCGAAACGCGCTGAAGAATAAAAAACGTGGCCCCGAGAAGCGTGCACCGAACCCTGATTGGATTAAGCTCAAGGGTGTGATCGATAAAAATAAACGAGGGTCCGCGTTCCTGGTTCTCGATCGCGCTGATCTCGAGGACATTTTCATTCCACGTTATTACTTAGAGCAACTTTTCCATGGCGATCGCGTGGAGGCCTACATCAATGAAGAGGGCGAAATCGAAGACCTGAAGGTTCTCGAACATCGCTTTAAAGAAATTTTTGGTCGAGTGAATCTGGGCGATGGACATGTCTTCGGCCCCGAGTTCAAAAAGACGAAACAAAAGGCGAGAACCGGTTACCTCATCTACGAACGCAAAAAAGCAAAAGAGGAAGTTTATCTTCCTTCGGTGCCGATTGAAGTGAAAGAGGGCGATTGGGTAAAGGCCGAGATGGTCTTTGGAGAAAATGGAGCCACTTCTGCAAAAATTGTGGAGCACATTGGGCCCATGCTCCCCGCAAGCTACGACATTCAAATGGTCGCAGGAGAATTCAACTTAAAAGAACATCACACCTTTGATGCCGTCAAGCAGGCCGAAAGCTATAAACTTGAGATTCCGGGTAAAGACGAAATCGGCCGGACTGATCTACGTCACATCCCTTTCTTTACGATCGATGGGGAACGGGCTCGGGATTTTGATGATGCCGTTTATGTCGAGCGCCTGGAGCAGCATGGGTTTCGACTTTGGGTTGCGATCGCAGATGTATCTCATTATGTAAAAGAGGGAACACCGCTCGACTCAGAAGCTTTTGCGCGAGCAACCTCCGTTTATTTCCCTGAAAGAGCTTTCCACATGCTTCCCCGCGCGCTGTCTGAAGAGCTCTGTAGCTTAAAGCCAAATGTGCCCCGCTTAACATTGGCCTGTTCCATCGATTATACGAATGAAGGAGTCAAAGGGGACATCCACCTCTATGATGGGATCATCGAGTCCAGGCGCCGTGCCACTTATACGGAGATCGAGGCCGAAAAAACTGAAGCCCGCCACGCAGACCTTTTTGAGCTGTATCGCATTTTAAAGAAGGCGCGCCACGAGCGTGGGTCTATTGATTTTGATTTCCCCGAGAGTGAAATCATTCTCGATGAAAAAACAGGTGAGCCGAGTGACATTGTCGTTCGAGAGCGAAATGACGCTCACCGCTTGATTGAAGAGTTCATGATTGCCGCCAATGAATCAGTGACGGAGTGGATGCTAAAGCGCAAACTTCCGTTCATTTACCGAATTCATGAGGAGCCATCCCTGGAAGCGATCTCAAAATTCACGAAGCTCTCTCGGAATATGGGAGTGTCTCTTTCTGGTCGTGACGGAGGAATTCCTCGTCCTAAGGTTTTGGCTTCATTCATCAAGACCCTGAAAGATCACCCCGCTGAACCGGTCTTGGCCACAGCCCTTTTAAGATCTATGAGACAAGCAATTTATAGCGCCTCTCACGGAGAACACTATGGGCTTGCGTCTGAGGGTTACACCCACTTCACCTCACCGATCCGGCGCTATCCAGATTTGATTGTTCACCGCTTACTGAGAGAAGCGCTTCATCGTGAACAAAAAAAGGAACGCCATCCGAATGGTTCTGAAAGTGAAGCCTCTCAAAATAAGCTCGAAGAAATGGCGGAGCACTGTAGTTACCGAGAGCGGATTGCAAGCGATGCGGAGCGAGAGTCGATTCGCTTTAAGCAGATGCGCATGATGGCAAAGCACATTGGAGACACTTTTGAAGGTAAAGTAAATGGACTCACCGAGAAGGGGATGTTCATTCAGTTGTGGCATCCTTACTGCGAGGGGATGGTTCCGGTTGATTCGATGAAAGACGATTGGTACGAATTCAATGAGGACCGAATGTTAATTGTAGGCCGTAAAAAGAGACGAACCTTCACGATTGGTTTAAAAGTCAAAATCCAGGTGGTATCGGTAGATCTGGACTCAAGACGGGTCGAGTTCCGCTTAATGGAAGGGTAAATTCATGGGATTAGTGAGACGCAGTATCCAGTTCACTCGGGCTGTTAAGGGAGCCGGGCGTTTACGACAGATTGTATCAGTACTCTCAAAGCACGGCTTCGGAGACGTGATTCAACGTTTGGGTTTGGGTGGATTTTTGCCGAGTGGTCTCATTAAGTGGATTGATGCCAACGAAACGAAAAGTGTGGGCGAACGAATGCGCTTGGCATTCCAAGAATTAGGGCCGACCTTTGTAAAGCTTGGTCAAGTCCTCTCCATGCGTCCCGATTTGATTCCAGAAAGTGTCGTGGAGGAGCTCGTTAAGCTTCAAGATCAAGTTGCTCCTCTTCCCTTTGAGACGATCCAAGAAATATTAAACCGAGAGCTTGGTTTTAAAGTTCAAGCCCGCTTTCAGGAGATTGGTTCGGTTCCGATTGGAGCTGCCAGTATCGGACAAGTTCACGAAGCCGTATTGAAGACCGGTGAAAAAGTAGTCATCAAGGTACTTCGCCCGGATATTCGTAAGATCATTGAGACCGATATCTCGCTCATTACCTTGTTGGCTGAAATGTTTGAGCGCTACTTTCCTGAGCTTCGAGTATTAAATCCGAAAGTTTTTGTGGAAGAGTTTTTTAAAACCCTTCAGTACGAACTCGATTTTAAAATTGAAGCGAACAACATTGAGAAGATTGCCAAGAACTCAACCAATTTTCCGGATCTCGTGTTTCCGAAAGTCTATCACGACATCTCAACCCATGAGGTCCTCGTGCTTGAGCGCTTTGAGGGGATTCGTTTAAATGATCGCGATGCGGTCTTAAATTCGCCGATTGATCGCGAGAAGATTGCGACCCTCGGGGCCCGAGCGTTTCTGTACTCTGTGCTTAAGTATGGACTCTTTCATGGAGATCTTCATGGGGGGAATCTCTTTATTCTTCCAGGCGATCGCTTAGGGGTGATTGATTTTGGGATTGTCGGGCGCTTATCGCAAAAGGCGCGAGATCAACTCGTCACGATGGTTTGGGCGCTGACTCAAGAAGACTACGAAACTCTTTGTTACACCTATGCAGAACTCGGATCTGCCGACACCTCGATTGATTTTGATTCCTTTCAAAGAGAAGTGCGAAACGTTCTTTCCCCGTACCTTGGGCTTAACCTGAATGATGTGAATTCAGGGAGGGTGTTGATTGAAGCGACGAAAATTGCGGCGAAATACAATATTCGGGTTCCTGGCGACTGGATGCTTGTTTTTCGAGCGATCCTGACGATGGAAGGCATGGGGCGGCTCCTGGATCCAAAGTTCGACATGATTGCGATGAGCGAGGAGTTGATTTTTGACCTCGTAAAAATTCAAATGTCTCCCTCACGTTTGAAGGGGGATGCCTATAAGATCTCAAAGGATATCATTGCGCTCTTTGAGGTGCTCCCGCGGAATTTGAGATGGGCCGTTCGCAAATTTGCAAAAAATGATTATGCGCTTGAGATCAAGTCACCCGAATTGCTCCGCGTTTCTCAACAAATTGAACGTGGATCAAGAAGAATCTCAAGATCCTTAAGTGGCATTGGACTCCTTGTGACCGGCGCTATGCTCATGCAGTGGGATAAGGGTTACCACTGGGATGATTACCCCGTGCTCGGTATCGTGTTCCTTCTGGCCGGCCTTTATTCCGTGCTGCGATCGACTCGCTAGTTTTGGCCCTGACTACCACTCAGTTGTTGTGTGAGCTCAACCGTTCGATCGAGTACCTTCTCCAGCATGGCTTTATAAAAACGAGATTCAATGCTGGGGTCTTTCGTGAAGACTTCTTCCAAGTCTTTTCGAGTGAGCGAAAGCAGAACAGACTCTTCTTTGGCAATTACGGTAGCAGTTCGCTTTGAGTTTTGAATGAGGGCAATCTCACCAAAAAACTCACCTAGGTGGATTTCTCGAATGACCTTTTTGTCCTTCATTACAGAAAGATGTCCTGATGCCACCACATACATCCAAGAGCCCTCATCCCCTTCCGTAATTACGGTCACCCCTTTTTTAAATCGTTCGACTTCACAAATCGCAGCAATGTGCGACTGCTGGAGGTAGTCCAAATATTTACTGAGGGGAGCTTTCTGGATGAGATTAATCCGTTCCGCAGCACGGACATCGACCAGGGTGGTTTCAAGATCAGGATTTTTCTCATCTTGAAAATGAATGCTTACGATACTGGAATCATCACCCGTGATTTTTGCACAATTCTCCATCCAGTGTGAAATGGGTTCTTTATCGGCGAGGTCTTTTGCAAAATCTGCAATTTTCCCTGCACGCTCTAGACCCGTATAAAATCCATCAGTACAAAGGAAAACCACGTCTTTAGGTTGAAATTCGATTTTAATGAAATCGGGTTGGTTAATTTGTGCGCTCCCAATCGCACGCGTGAGTGCGCGGGACATCGGGTTTTTTTGGGCCGCTTCTTCAGACATGCCGAGTTTGATGAGCTCATCGTATCCGACGTGGTCATGGGTCAGTCGGTGATTTTTCCCGGAGCGATTCAGGTATGCGCGGCTATCTCCGACGTGGCCCAAAATTGCGAAACGCTTATAAAACCAAAGGACCACACAGGTGGTCGCAGCCATCTTAATATCGGTGCTAGCATGCGTGAGTTGGGTGAGTCCGGTTTGGGTTTCGGCGAAAGTTTGCTGTAGAATACGATGCATCTCATGGAGTCGTTCAGGGTCTGAGACGGCGTCAGAAGTGTTTTTAAATTTCTGGTTTGCTTCGATCAGGCGTTTTGGAATGGCGTTTACGACAAAGTGAGATGCGAACTGCCCTTGGCCGCCTTCACTCACACCATCACAGATGATAAAGATTCCTTCTTTTTCATTTGAGTAAATCGCATCATCATTTTTTAAATGCTTTGCACCGATTTGTGATTGGCTAGAAGCGCTGAGCTTGATCATAAAAGAATGATACCAAAATTAGATTGGGTTTAACAAGCCGACAAACCAGAGATCCAGTACTCAGGTTTCCATTTTTCACCCGCAAAGGTCGGGCGGGCAAGGCAAAGGTTCTCCTCAAATATGGCTTTCATTGGAAACCCAAGTTTGATGAGATCATCTGTTTGCCCCATGACCTGAGCAATCGGGCATTGTAGATAAATGTGGTAGAGGATTTTTTGAATGCCCCGTAAGTCCCCGCCCATTTCATGAACCATATGCTTCAGATCCATACCCCGCTGGTAGGCAACATAGGAAAAGGGTTCGTCTAAATAATGCCACTCCACTGTAGGGTGAGAAAAAAACCAAGAGCGGTCTGCCTCTGTAAATTGAATTCCCGTTTTACGGCGCAAAAAGTCTTGAAATATAGAATCCGTGAGACCGACTTTTACAGGACTTGATTGTAAACCAGCGGTATTAATTGCTAGGTCAGAGATGAGCGCGCGCGCTTGAGTGCCTTCGAGTTTAAATCCTAAGCGTCCGTAAAATTCATGTTCGGATCCCCAGAGGATACTCCAAGGACAGCTTCTTGCTTCCACTCTTTGGATGGCTTCTCTTAAAAGGGTAGTGCTTAGGCCCTTGCCTCGGTGTTGTTCGTGAGTGGCGACAGCGCCCATCAGTGCGATTCTCTCAAGGCCGCGGCTCGTTTGCATTTCGCAAAAGCGAATTCCGACATGGCTCACCAGTTGGCTCTGCTCATAGATCCCCAAGCGCAGGGCTCGATCGGTACCCCAGATGGGGAAATCTTCTAGAAAATGATGAGGCGATTGATACTGGAAGGCCCGCGATACTAATTCATCAATGGCTCCCGCATCGCGAGCTGCAATTTCTTTAATTTCTAGGAGAGCCAAGTGCTGATCTTCTCTGCAATCTTTGGAGCGGTGAGACCGTACTGGTCATAGATTTGTGCTGCCGGCGCAGAAGCACCATAGCCATTGACGCCAAACTGGAGTCCATCACGACCTGTGATCTGAGCCCACCCAAGCGTAATACCCGCTTCTATGGAAGCGACTTTTTTGCAGCTCGATGGAATCACTTGCTCTTGAATGTTAGTGGATTGTTTCAAGAAAAGTTCTAGGGATGGCATCGAAACCACTCGTGCACCGATCCCCTGATCGGCGAGTAGTTTCTGGGTATCTAAAGCCAAGCCCACTTCTGATCCGGTAGCAACCAGGATCACTTTGAAGTTTTGAGCATCAGAGAGAACGTAGCCTCCTTGATGAAGACCGGTGGTGGAGCCCATTCGAGAAGCATCAAAGGTTTTTAATTTTTGACGACTGAGCACGAGCGCAACGGGTCCCTTTTTATGGATCATGGCGAACTTCCAGGCCTCGCGCGCTTCGTTTGCATCCGCTGGACGAAAAGTGGTTAAACCAGGGATACCACGTAAGCTCATCAAGTGTTCCACGGGCTGGTGCGTAGGCCCGTCTTCTCCGAGTCCAATGGAGTCGTGAGTGAAAACAAAAGTCACCGGTAGGTGATTCATGGCTGCAAGGCGAATGGCGGGCTTCATGTAATCGGCAAAGCAAAAGAAGGTAGCGGTAAAGGTTCGAAGTCCACCGTGATACGCAATCCCGTTTGCAATGGCCCCCATCGCATGTTCTCTGACTCCATAATGAATGTTTCGACCCGAGCCGCTCACGCCATCAAAAGAACCTCCGTCTTTAATGAGAGTATTCGTTGAACAAGAGAGATCAGCGTCTCCACCAAAAAAAGTGGGTACTTGAGCGGCAATCGAGTTCAATACTTTTCCTGCAGACTCGCGAGTGGCAAAGTCTTCACCGAGATTAAATTTAATTAATTTTTCTTCGAAATCACTCGGCAGTTCATGAGTGGAGCCCATCTCGAAGATTTTTGCTTTTTCAGGGTGCGCTGCTTTCCAAGATTGAAATTTTTTATTCCAGTTTTCTTCTGCAGCGGCTCCGCATTGGCCTGCGAGATGAAAATGAGCGCTAGTTTCTTCCGGAATGAAGAAAGGTTCACTCGATTCCCAGCCCAGTGATTTCTTCGTCAGTGCAAGTTCGTCAGGGCCCAGGGGAGATCCGTGAGAGGAGCTCTTTCCTGATTTATTCGGCGAACCAAAACCAATCGTGGTTTTCAGAATGATCAAGGATGGACGAGTAGTGTCTGCTTTTGCGGCAGTGATCGCGGCATCAATCGCGGCGAGATCCGTGTTGCCATCTTTTACGGTGATCACTTGCCAACCGTAACTCTCGTATCGCATCCCTACGTTTTCGGTGAATGCAAGTGAGGTCGGACCATCCAGAGAAATATCGTTTGAATCATAAAGGTAAATCAACTTCCCGAGCTTCAAGTGTCCGGCAAGGGATGCGGCTTCAGTGGACACCCCCTCCATTAAATCCCCATCACCCACCAGGCAGTAAGTGAAGTGATCGACAATTTTTTCAACTGAAGTGTTCAAGAGGTGAGCCAGTTTTCGCTCTGCGATGGCCATTCCAACCGCATTCGCTGCACCCTGCCCGAGCGGTCCCGTGGTCGCTTCAACCCCGGGCGTTAAGCCAAATTCAGGGTGACCTGGAGTCTTGCTGCCGAGTTGGCGAAAGTTCTTAATCTCTTGAAGTGATAAATTGTAGCCATAGAGATGGAGGAGGCTGTAGGCGAGCATGCTTCCGTGGCCGGCTGAAAGAACAAAGCGATCACGGTCAAAAAATTGCGGGTTCTTCGGATTGAACTTGAGATGCTTTTGAAAAAGAACGTAGGCAAAGGGCGCAGCGCCCAGGGGTAGGCCCGGATGTCCGGAATTCGCTTTTTGAATCGCATCAATGGAAAGCGTGCGAATCGTGTTAATACAAAGCCAGTCAATTTTTTGAAAATGATTTTCCATATATACGTTCACCTTACCATCATCTAAACTGTTTTTACTATGGCGAACTGGATTCAATTTATGGGACTCGGCGCACGCGGAGTCATGGTTATTCTCCTTCTTTTATCGATTTGGTCGGTTGCAATTATGATCGATCGCAGACAGGTTTTTAAGCGGGAACTGGGGAATGTAAAGTTTGATGAAGTGAAGAAAATCATCAACGCTAAGAACTGGGATTTATTAAAATCTTGGGCGGAATCGAATCCTTCTTTTGTTGCCGGAGCGGTACTGACCGCAATGGCCGTCGACTCAAAAGAAAGCGAAACCATTGATCGCGCCATGCAGGGATATTTTACAGAGCAAAAATTAAAGCTCGAAAAGGGACTAAACCTTCTTGCGACTTTTGCAGCAAATGCTGCGTTTATTGGTCTTCTGGGAACCGTCATGGGGATCATCCAAAGCTTTGGAATTCTCTCCTCCCAACAGGGTTCAGCGATGAACGCCGTGATGTTCGGTCTTGCAGAGGCGCTCGTGACTACTGCAATTGGTATTTTTGTCGCCGTTCCAGCGGCAATTGCCTATAACCATTTTGCACAAAAACTTCGAAATGCAACGCTCGAGGCGAGTGCCGTTCGAGATTATTTTATTTCGAAAGCGGTTCGATAAAATGGCAGGCAAGATTCGCGGAAGCGACTCGGATGAAATGCCCGCAATTTCAGAAATTAACGTCACTCCCTTTGTGGATGTGGTGCTGGTGCTGCTGGTGATTTTTATGGTCACGGCTCCCATGCTCGTTCGGGAACAAATGAGTGTGAATTTGCCTAAAGCACAAAGTGGAGAGAAATCCGCATCTCAAGCGATCTCGATTGTAATAGATAAATTGGGTGCGGTTCAGTTGATGGAAAAACCGATCTCGATGGATCAGTTGGGCGCAGAAATTAAGAAATTATTACTCGCGAATCCAAACTCTCAGGCGGTGATCAGCGCCGACCAAGACTCCAAGCATGGAGATGTGGTGAAGGTGATGGATCTCTTGAAGGCTTCCGGATTGACTCGTTTTGCCATCCAGATCGACCGAAAATAGATCCTAGTTTGAGCGGCTGACTTTACAGTCGGCTCCGGTGCAGGGTTTCACGCGGGCATTTTGTAGGCTAGCGGTTGCAAGGAATCCCAGGGCAAAGGTTAAGACAACAAGATACTTCATGCTTAGATGCAGAGCAATAAATGGGCCAAACTATTGATTCGTGATTTCAGCTATTTAGCGGGGCTGGAGCCAAAAGACACCAAGGTCGGGGGAGTAAAATGTCCCTACTCGGAGACGGGCTTTCCATTTTCATCAATAATATCAGTGATTTTAGAAAAGCCAGGGCTTCGCTCGGCTTTTTGGTAGTCGGAAAGGGCGGGCTCACGGACCAGGTTCCCATTCACCGAATCCTGAATCGGTGCCGCCATCGAGAGCGGCTCGAAAAGAGCAAAAGTGGATAGAATCGCGATTTGTAAAATTCTCATACGTACTACTTTCTCAGCGCTTCGGGGGATGAGCCCCGTCTTACGATTTTACTGGGTGCGACAGCACCATGCAAATGGAAAGTGTCAGAAATGAATTTCAACGAGATTGATTAAGCAGAACGCTTCTTAGTGCTGCTTTGAGAGGGAGTCCCAAGCCAGGCTTCAAAAATTCTTGATGCCTTCTTGGGATCCTTCTCAATGATCTTCGCAATGCCCTTCGCGAGGGTGTCAATTTCCTGCCGTGTGGTTGTGGTTGGAATCGACTTCGGTGTGGTGTTTGCGGGTTGTTTCACGATTTTAAGCTGCTTCATGATTTGAAAAGTTTTTGCGGGCGTAATCTTCTGTGCGAACTCCGTTCACTTGTTCCTCGGAGATGGGAGCCATAAAGACTTCGTCGCCGACGAGCGAGAAAGCGAACCAGCGATCGCCAAGTTTTTGATAGAGAACATCTACATCGAGTTCTTTTACATTGGCCTTCTGATTTACATTGCTCATGGGATCCTCCTGGAAATGAGTTAAACGTTAGTTTTGGTGTAAGTGCCCCTCACACATAACACTGATCGGCGGTGGGATTTTAAACTGAATGTAAAAAAATTGCCCATTTAAGATTTTCCGGCAATCCACCGAAAGGTTCTTTAAGAGGAGACGATCCATGAAGGACAACAACGAGATTATCAATTTAGACCTATTCCGAAATCGCAAGCAGGAAGAGAAGAAGCGAAAAACGGAACGTATTTTTTTCCACAACCTAGTAGGAGTCTACGGAATGGTGGGCCCAGGAAAAATGGTGCCCGTGGATCTAGTCGACGTCAGTGATGAGGGTCTTGGAATCCAAGTTCCTTATGAATCCGCGGGTGCTTGGCCTAAGGATACGAATGGCGTTGCGATTCGACTTTATTTTAGTACCGATAACTTTATGGAAATCTCGGTTGATGTGAAAAACACACGCCCGACGATTGATGGCGGTTACCGTTATATGCGCTATGGATGCTCGGTGAGAGCAGACCATCGCTCATTTGAAGCGTGGACTAAATTCGTTAATTTCCTGAAAGCATTCTCAGAAGTTTCTGAGAAGGATAACGGAAATATCAGCGTAGGATCGATCTAGTTAAAGCTAGATGATTTTTGGAAACTCTCCGAACTCGGAGAGTTGATCTACCAATTTCACTAGGGTGTCAAAGGGGCGGTGCTCATTTTTTTGAGTATCGACAAAGATGGCGCCCACTTGTTGTTGCTCTTCCTTATCCAGGTGTCTGACCACTTGGATATGGAGGGGAAGATACAGGGATTGGTTCATGTAAAAATGAAGCTCACAGACTTCATTCTTTTCCACTTTAAATTCGCCCATGGTATCAATTTCAAAACCGATTCCAAGCTCACTGATATCAATCACCTTGTGTCTTGCGTAGCCGAGTTTCGGTAGGCAGACGTAAAATGAAAAGCGCTCGAGGATCTCTCTTCTCTTTGCCTTACGTTTTTCAATCCAGTTTGGCATTAGAGCCCCTCTCTCGTTGGAAGGCCGCTTGGAGTTTTGGGAGCTTTTGAAATCATATCCATTTTCTGATTTAAAACTTGAACCGACTGGCGCGCCTCGCTGAGCAGTTTTCCGTGTTGAATTTCAAAGGCAGCCTTATCTTGCGGCTTTTCCATGAACTCATTTTCGAGCTGAAAAAGAGCCTTCATCGATTGGTAAGCGCCTTTAACTAATTCGTAGACTTTTCCATAAAAGAACTCGTTTTGGAGTGTCTCTTTACTCCAGGTTTGGATCGTTTGATCCAACTGAGTGCTCAGTTGATTCCAGTTACCCACATTCTTCTTCCAGTTGTTTTTCAAAGCAGCCGAAGGCTTTCTTGCTTGATAAACCTTCTGAAAATCACCGCTCAGGGCGTTGAGTTGTGATGCAAGCGTCTCACTGTACTGCTTTAACTCAAGAGACTCTTTTTCTGCCCCTTGTTTAATCTTTTCGTGAAAGGCCTTCAGGCGGGTGAGGTAGGTTTCATCGCGTTCACCCCCAATGAAGAAGGTTTTCGTGATCATGAACTTAGCATTAGTTGGAATGCTGGCCGGAGCTTTAAGTTGTGGCTTGCTACCGGGATATTGAGCGAGCAATTCCTTTACGCTCGCCTCTTGTTCAGAGGCTTCAGTCACGAACACTTGATACTGGCCTTTCGGTAAAGGCTGGCCGCCGTCGGCGAGGAATACTTCAGACTTCCCAAAGCCCTGATGAGTGCTGAGCGTGCCTTGAGCATTAAATTGAAGTCGATTCAAAAGGGTTTCAGAGTGACCCAAGAGGTAGATATCAAATTTAGTATGATGCGGAAGGTTGGTAGAAAGATAAAAGTAAGGACGATTCGGGTCGCTTGATGAAAGCGCTAGGTTAATCTTCACGCCATTCATCGGAGCGCCCATTCGAGCGGACTCAAGCTCAAAAAGTTCATCGGGTTTTACGTCCGTTAAATTAGGAACGAGTTTAAAGAATCCAGAGAAAGCGGGAACAGCATCTGCGATCTTGGTCAGCATCGGCCTTAAGTTTGCGTGAAGCTCTTCATTAGATGTTCGGCTGAGGGCCGCGATCGTTCCGACCACTGCTCCGAAAAGGAGAATGATTCCGAAAATAGATCCTAGGATTAGTTTACTTCCCTTAAAATTGGTCTTCTTACTCATGGTTTTTTTTCCTTGAACCTCAGGGCGAGGCGCTTCTGCGGTTTGAACGGATTGACTGCGTACTTCTTTTTCTAATTCACTCACTTGAGAAAGCATTAACCAATCAGCCATGCCCTCGCACCAAACGTAGCTCTCATCCGTGACTAGACCTATGCTTCGCTTTTCAATGACTTCAGGAATGCTAAATGGACCCTCGTGATGATCCCCTACATATACAAACCACTTTTTTTCGATTTCAGTGTTCATTTTTAGTCTATTTCCGTTCACTCTAATCCTAATGGAAAAGGATTCGATAGGCAATTTTTGCAAGGGAAAGTTCGCCTCGGTGGGCTATCCGGATGAGTTGGGCGTCAAAAATGTGAACGGACGACTCGGAACACAGGCTGGTCCCGCCCGTTTTTTTGAAATTTTTAATAAGCTCAATGGAAAAGTGGATTTGAAGCCTGCGCAGGTCGCCCATTTGATGGTCGAAATGGGCGAGGATTTAGGCGCAAACCATCAGCAGGCCACCGAAGATACTCGGTCTCTCATTGATCAGATGGATCTCACCCAAGATGCCTTGCTTGCCGTGGGTGGAGGCCATGATTATGCCTATCCTTGGCTAAAAGCTTTTGCCGAAAGTAAACCCGAAGGCATGCGGATTGCCTGTTTGAACATCGACGCTCATTTCGATTTAAGGCCTTATAAACCCATCATGACAAGCGGATCTCCGTTTCGTCGCCTCATTGAAGAAAAGCTTTTAAATCCAGCTCTTTTCGTAGAGTTCGGGATTCAGTCGCACTGTAATTCCGCGGTTTTATTTCAGTACGCTGAGGATCAAGGCATGTCGGTGATTCCTTTTGAAAGCCTTCGAAATGGAAATGCGGTGGATGGATTCCGAGAGTCGCTTCAGATGCTTCATGAGAAGAGCGACCTGATTCTGATTTCGCTTGATCTGGATGCGCTCAGTTTTGCATTCGCGCCCGGAGTCTCAGCGCCGCAGGCCGAAGGTTTCACCGCATCCGAAGTTTTCCAGATGCTCGAAATTGCAGGGTCCGACAAAAAAGTGACGTCTCTCGGGATTTTTGAACTCGCTCCAGCATTAGACACCCAGGATTTAACATCCCGTTTAGCTGCCCAAGCGGCTTGGCACTTTTTGAGTGCAAAGCTTCAGTGATACACTTTGAGGCATGACTCAATATTTGCTCGCCATTGATCAAGGAACGACCGGCACCAAAGTGCTGGTCATGGATACTGAACTCAATTTAGTGGCCGAAAAGTCCACCCCGTTTGAACAACACTTTCCGAATCCAGGTTGGGTCGAACATGATCTCCATCAGGTGTGGGAGAGTGTTCAGGCAGGGATTGATTTTGTTTCAGCAAAAGTTGACCCAAAAAAAATTATCGCCATTGGAATTACTAATCAGCGAGAAACGCTTTGTTTCTGGGATAAGAAAACCACTGCACCCCTAGCGCGTGCGATCGTGTGGCAAGACCGTCGTACGAGTGCAAGATGCGAAGAGCTAAAAAAACTGGGGCTTGAGTCCAAGATTCAAGAAAAGACAGGGCTCCTCCTTGATCCGTATTTTTCATCTACTAAACTCGAGTGGACGTTGAAAAACAATTCCGCCGTATCGGGTGCCGCCCAGGCTGGAACACTTGCCGTGGGGACGATTGAGTCTTTCTTGCTCGCAAAGCTCACGGCTGGAAGAAGTCATGCGACTGAGGCCTCAAATGCCTCTCGAACCATGCTCTACAATATTGAAAAAAATGAATGGGATTCTGAGCTCCTTTCTCTCTTTGGCGTGGACCCAAAGATTTTGCCCGAAGTGAAAAATACATTTTCTGAATTTGGTCAAACCTTGGGCGTTCCAGCTCTACCGAATGGGATTCCCATTAGTGGAATGATTGGCGATCAGCAATCTGCCCTCCTGGGACAGGCTTGTTTTGAAGAAGGGCGCGCAAAATGCACCTATGGAACGGGTGCGTTTTTACTGATGAACACCGGAAAGACACTCAAGCGAAGTCAGTCGCGACTCTTAAGCACCATCGCATGGCGCGATCAAAAGGGTGAAACCACTTATGCGCTTGAGGGAAGTGCCTTTATGGCAGGCGCCACGATTCAATGGCTCCGTGATGGGCTCCAAATGATTTCAAGTTCAGCAGAGGTGGAACCTTTAGCGCTCTCGGTTCCAAGTTCCGAAGGTGTGATGTTAGTTCCCGCCTTTACGGGCTTAGGCGCACCGTACTGGGATCCGCACGCTCGCGCGGTCATCTCAGGACTTACGCGTGGTTCTACTAAGGCTCACATCGCAAGAGCCGCATTAGAAGGAATTGCCTTTCAGAATGTCGATATTTTACATGCCATGGAAAAAGACCTCGGAAGTGAAATTAAGAATCTGAGCGTGGATGGCGGGGCATGCAAAAATAACTTACTGATGCAAATTCAATCTGACCTTCTTGGCCGCAAGCTGTTTAGGCCTGCATTCACCGAGACCACAGCGCTTGGAGCGATTTTTGCGGCGGGCTTAGGGGTTGGTGTTTGGACTTCCTTTCAAGATATCGGAAAAGTGTGGAAGCTTGAGCGAGAGTTTTCTCCTATGATTTCTCTTGAGGATCGGTCGCGTCACCTGTTGGAGTGGAAAAAGGCCATTGCTCGTGCGCAGACCTATTAGGTTAAACTCAGTTTTCATGGTATTCTTGAGGTATGGCGAACGACGATCAAAGACGAAAAAACTTTTGGGATGAAGACGAAGAAGAGGAATTAAGTTCCCCGAAGACCGGTGCTGGCCCGGGTACGGTTTCAGGTGCTGCCGGCGCTGATTCGGCTCAAATTGATCAAAAAATTCAAGAAGCCCGTGTCCTGATGGAGCAAACCCATCAACTTCATTTACAGTTTTTAAATGGAGTCGAGAAACGGATCCCGATCGAGAAGGTGAAGCTCTTAGAGGGAAAGATTAACGAACTTCAGCGCCTGGGAACGAATCTGACCGCTGCGAAATTTCGCATCAGCCAGTTTCTTGCTCAATATGCTCAAATGAAAGAGTTGTGGGAGCGAAAGCTTCGCGAGCGAGAGCGAAAGTAATCTTACTGGCCTAAGAATTTCGACACGAGATTTTTTACGATTCCGCCAACGCCATAGGGAACCGAATAGGGACGTTCCGGAGTAGCGTTGAAATCGTGATCAAACCCCATCTTGTGAGTCCATTCATGAATCACTGTGTTTGAGATGTCAGCGATGGAAGCATTATTGTAGTAGCGATTGTAGACGTGAAGGAAAGGGTCACTAGGACTGGTGAAGGCAATCGCTCTTGAGATGGGTTTCCAAAATGGAGGCGTGTAAATGCTGAGGCGCATATCCGCAACCCCATCAGCCGGACGTGGACTCGGGAACTGTTCTGCACCAGCCATAAGTGCTTCGTAAATTTCTAAATTACTCTTCCCATTGTTTTGAATAAACCCAAGCTTACCTTGGTATGAAAAGTTTAGGATCGCCTCTTTAAATTCAGGCGTATTTAGAATCTGATCCAGAACGACGATCGCTTGATCGAGTTTCTGCGATTGAGCTGCACTAAAGTTCTCACGGTCCGTGACCTTGAGCTCAAGAGCGGAGCTTGAAGAAGAAGTGAATATAAGGACTGAAACAGCAATTCCAAGTAGAGACTTCATGCTCTAATGGATCGGAAATTTGCTGAAAAAACATGAGAAAGACTCGATCTGGCTACTGTTCCGCCAGATGACTCATCACTTCATGAGTTGATTGAACTCTTCTTCGGAAATGACGCGAACCCCAAGAGCCTGGGCTTTCTCAAGTTTGCTTCCGGCTTCAGCCCCTGCAAGCACGAAATCGGTCTTTTTGGAAACGGAAGAGGAGGTTTTTCCGCCCCGATCCTCAATCATTTTCTCGGCTTCAGAGCGGGTCAGGGTGGGAAGAGTGCCCGTTAAAACAAAAGTTTTACCGGCAAATACTTGTGATTCTCCTGAGGCCTTTGGCTCGATCGGAGTCACAAATTCAAGAAGGTTCTCGAGTTCATCGATGTATTCTTTTCCTTCGAAAGAGTGCGTGATGGATTTAGCCATCTCATCCCCAATGCCATCAACGAGCAGGAGATCATCGGTGTTGGCATTGACCAGTTTTTTGAAAGATTTAAAATGTTGAGCAAGTAATTTGGCACTCGTTTCTCCGATGTGCCTAATCCCGAGGCCATAAATGAAACGATAAAGCTCAGGGGTTCTTGCTGATTCAATGGCATTTAGGAGTTTGTGGGCTGACTTCTCAGCGAAGCCTTCCAATGAAAGTACGTCATCGTAAGAAAGTTTAAACAGATCAGAGAGGTGCTTCACGAGGCCTGCATCGACCAGCTGATCGACAATCTTATCCCCAAGGCCCTCAATGTTGATGGCGTCTTTCTGTGCAAAGTGTTTAATTCGCTCTTTCAGTTTTGCGATACAATTTTTCCCTGAACAGCGTGCCACCGCTTCGCCCTCTGGCCGAACTGCGGGTGATCCGCATACTGGGCAAGTGTCTGGAATAAAAAATCGGCGCTCATCACCACGACGTTTATCTTTTAAAACCTCAACCACTTCTGGAATGACATCCCCTGCGCGCTGAATGACCACGTGGTCTCCAATTCGAATATCCTTGCGGTTGATTTCATCTTGGTTGTGAAGAGTGGCGCGTTTTACAATCACTCCGCTGACATTCACGGGGCTCACGATCGCGACTGGCGTGAGGGCTCCGGTTCGTCCCACCTGCACTTGAATGTCCTCGATCAGGGTCACTGATTTTTGAGGAGGATACTTAAATGCAATCATGCTTCGGGGAGAGCGCGCAATGAAGCCCGCGGTTTGTTGGAGCGAAAAAGCATTGAGCTTCACCACGACCCCGTCAATTTCAAAGGGAAGGGTTTCTCGCAACGACTCAATCTCTTTATAAAATTCGATCACTTCTTTGGCGCCATGACAAACCTTCCGCCATTGCCCAACAGGTAGACCCCATGCCTTTAATTGGTTCTCAAATTCTGAAATGGTCTTCGGAAGTTCGAATCCCACGACTTCGCCCACGCCATAGAAAAACCCAGTCAAGGGGCGCGAAGCGGTAATCTTTGAATCGAGCTGCCGTAAGCTTCCAGCTGCGGCATTTCTGGGGTTTGCAAAAGTCTTTTCACCTTTGTTGATCTGATTCTGATTGAGTCTTAAGAAATCTCGAACCGGAAGCACGATCTCGCCGCGAATCTCGATCTTTTCAGGAGGATGTTCCGTGTGAAGTTTCATTGGAATGCTTCGAATGGTCTTGATGTTTTCAGTGACATCTTCTCCGACTTCACCATCCCCTCGGGTTGCCGCGCGGGTGAGGATTCCGTGCTCGTAAACGAGGTTGATCGACAGTCCATCAAACTTAAGTTCAGCAAAGTACTCGAGCTTCCGGGATTCTTCGATCTCAATAAAGCGGTGCACTCGCTCATCAAAAGCCGTAAATTCTTCTTCCGTGAGCGCATTGGCAAGAGAGAGCATCGGAACGCCATGCTTCGATTTTTTGAATTGCTCTAAGGCCTTACCGCCCACTCGTTTGGTCGGGGAAAGGGGGGAGGCCAGCTCAGGGTGTTCTGCTTCTAGTTTCTGAAGTTTACGAAAGAGTACATCGTATTCAGCATCGGTGACCGTGGGAGCATCCTGAACATAATAGGCCTCATCATGCTTCTCGATTTCATGCATGAGGTTTTCAATTTCATCTTTAAAATTCTTCTGCGAACCGCTCATTCGTCAAAAATAGTACATGATGGACGGAGAGAGCGAGAACATTTTTTGGGAAACGGTCTGACCACTAACAAAGTCCATGCTTTGCGAAGAAATATTAAAAATCACGCGAAAGAAGAAGTGCGGATCCAGTTGATACGTTCCACCGAGTCTAAAATTAAGGTCGCTGGATGCGGTTGCGTCACCGTAAGCGAGATCTTTGGATGAGGCGCTATGAATCAATCCTAAATCGAGGTCCATTTGAGCGCTGAAGCGGTTATATACCGGAAACGATCCGCCAACACCGATGATCAGGCTTTGGAAATCACTGTTCGCGGTCAGGTCTGAGGATTTGGTGAGGGTATAGCTACTGGATTTATATCCGGCGTGAACCCAAGCCACCGGATCAAAAAGATTCTTCATTGGAAAGAGTGAGTACCCGAGTGCTAAACGGACTTGAGAGTGGGAACCATTGTAAGAAGTGGAGAGCGCCGATCCAGTCGTGAGATCCCGAGGCGTGTATTTGTAAAACGAACCACCGTAAGATCCTTGTGCAAGATACCTTGAGTTCAACCACATTTGGGTGTCGAGCTCAAAGGTTCCCAAGAATCCTGATCCCGTTCTTCCGCCACCGGTGCCATCGCCCACTTCTCTTGAATAACTACCGATTCCGCCATTGGCGGCCACCCAGCCTGAGCGAGGAATGAAGGAATGAGATTCTGAAGCGTTGCCCTTTGATTCAGGGGGGGCTGCAATGATTTCTCGAACTTTATGATTTCGAATGACCTTCACGTTTGGCTCAGTCTCGGTCACCTTTGCAAAACTTAAGGTTTCTTCAACTTGCTCTACTTTAGCGCGGCCGATGGGTTGCCATCTCCACTCTTCAATTGTTTTTAAGAGGGGGTGGCGCTTCACACTTTGAAGTGAGTAAAGGGTGAGGGTGTCTTGGGGTTTTACGCCCTGATTTCGGCCGACGCTCACCGTGATGCTCTCTCCCTCCACTCCAGTCACTTGACCTAAGAATGGAAGTTTTCGAATGAGTTCATCCAGAGCCTTCTGGACGGCATGAGGGAGCTCGCTCCCTTGAAGGCCCATTTCTTTGCCTTCATCGATGTATCTGAATTCGACGCTCGCAACCACATCTCCCTTGGGAGCATAAATCCATTCTAAAACGAATCGGTAGGTGTCGCCCTCTTTATAAACTCGGCTTCGAAGGAGGTCTTCCACTTGGTATTTTTGGGAAATCTTTTTTAAAATCTCGGGTTGCTCAACGAGTTCCCGGTACTTTGCTTTCGGGGTCCCTAAGACTTCATTCAATCCCTTCAGGGGCTTTACGGTGAAGCGAGATTGTTTGCTAAAGTAGGAATTGAATTGATCGTCGAGGTATTCGGTGAATACCCCGTCCATGTTGTCGCTGGCTTTTAGAAAACCCAAGGTTTCCATTTGGTAAACGCGGTCATTCTCAGGGCTTGCAAACGAGCTCGAGCAAGTCCCTAAAAGGAGTAGACCAAAGAAGGCTTGATTTATTTTTTTGAAAGTTGAGCCCATTTCTCCTCATAGAATGCAACAAGTGTCTTTAACTCCGCAATCTCTTCGTTTGCGGCGTTTAAAGCCTGTTCAACATTTTTAATTCTCGTATCCATATCGGGAGACGGGTTTTCGTTGATATAAGTTAGGGTTCGCGGGTCATGATTTCGGGGCGAGATAAAGGTGCCATCATCCATGACCAAGTATCGGCCTTCCAGGAGCTTCCATGGAATCTTATTGGATTTGATGTAGCGGCGCAAAGTAGAAAGGCTGATCCCTTTTTGGACGGAAAACTCCACCAGGGGAATCCATTTCTCACTTTCAAGTTCGCTTGCCATCCTATCATTCTATTTCCCTAAGCAGAAAATTCAAGTACTCTTAAGCTTGGGGATACAATTAAATGGTCGCAGTGCCTAAAAAACGGATTTCGAGGAAAAAGAAGCTCGCCCTAGTTTTATCGGGCGGGGGCACCAAAGCTGCAGCCTTTCACATTGGGGTTGCCTATGCGCTGCGAGAGAGCGGATTTGAGTTCTTGCAGGGTCTCAAGTCAGATCAAAACCAAATCGAACCCCATTCCAAAATGATTCAGACCTACATTGGATCCAGTGGTGGTTCCTTCATCGCGACCGTGCTTGCGGCTGGCTATAGTTTAGAGAACATCTCGGCGTCTTTCTTGAATCAGGTTTCGCCCGAGGGTTCCCAATTCTTTCCGCGTCCCTTGCCTCGACTTCAGTATTCAAAAATGTTTAAAATTCGGCCAGAAATCGCAAAAGAACAAGTGAGTCAATTTGCGACCGTCCGAAATATCATGGGCTCCTTGATCGATGGACGCTTTCCATCGCTCCTGCAACTGAAGTGGCTTAAAATGACCGGTATTTTTAGCACGGCAGGCCTAGAACAGTTTATTCGTGAAGAAGTGATTCCCTCGAATCGTTTTGATGATTATCGGCCTGAGCTCTTTATTGTGAGTACGAAATTAAACGACTCGCAAAAAGTGGTATTTGGGAAAAATGCGTATTCCCCCCCTCCACATGATCCCCGTTGTGAGTATCAGACTCATGCGAGAGTTTCCGATGCGGTTGCGGCGAGTGCTTCTTTGCCAGTGGTCTATGCGCCCTACACGATTCCCGATGAGAACGGACGCCCTCACTATTATATTGATGGAGAGATTCGTGAAACCTTATCCACACACATCGCGGTGGACTCGGGTGCGGACCTTGTTTTCACGAGTTACACACACCAACCTTACCGCTTTGTAAAAGAAATTGGATCTCTGACGGGGCTTGGGCTTCCAGCGATTGTGATTCAGTCTATTTACATCTTGATTGAACAAAAGATCAATTCAACCTATGAGTCCTATCGCTCCAAAAAGGCTGCGATGAACGAAGTGTACCGATATTGTAAGGATGCGGGGCTTGGGGATGAGCAATCTGAGAAAATTCTCTCGATTTTAGAAAAAGAACTCAATCAAAGCCGAGATCTAGACATTATCCCGATTCATCCGAGCTCATCTGATACGCGGACTTTCTTGGCAGAGCACTTCACGCTGAATCCCCGAAAGTTATCGGAAATTGTGAAGGCGGGCTTTAAGGCTGGAATGAGTAATCTTTCCAAATACGAATTCGAAGATTAAATCAGCGCTTCAGTTGGTTGCCTAAGAACTCAAGCGTGGTTTTTCCAGCAAGAGTGAGGGTCTTTTCTTCCAGATACGCAATGCTGATGGCGTTAATCAGATTTTTCTCCGAACCCTTTAAGATTTGAAGATCTTCCCCTCGGTTGATCAGTTTTTGCGCCAAGTGCCCGGGAAGGACGCCTGCTCCGACTTGGTTTAAGATCATCTTCGAAATCGCTTGAGCATCGGTAATGTAAACCCGCACATCAAGCTCTGGGCCTTTCACGTGCAAGTGGTGCTTCATCCAAAGACTCAAGACCGATTGCTCTTCTTGGTAGTCGACGTAAGTGAGTTTTTTATAAAAATCAAAGTCCGTTTGAATTTTCTGCGGTAGTCCCAGTTTCTTAGAAACACAGAGCTCAAGGACTTCATCATAAACGGGCTCGGTCTTGATTCCTTTATCGAGTGAGAAGGAGTCTACGAATGCAAAATCAAGCTCTCCATTCAAGAGCATATGATTCATTTCAAACGGAAATCCTTGTCGAATCTTGAAGCGGACTTTGGGATTCTTCTTCTGAAACTCCGACAGGAGCGGAATGATGATGTTGTTCCCAAATTCAATTGGTACGCCAATGGAGACAAGCCCCGTCAATTCTTTGTCGGTATTTTTGAGTCGATTGAGGGTGGTCTCGATGTACTCAAAGCTCTTAGAGGTGTGCTGATAGAGTTCTCGCGCAGCTGGAGTCGCCACGAGCTTCTGTTTGATGCGATCAAAAAGTTTGAGTTCAAGGACTTCTTCGAGTGCCTTGATGTGTTGACTAACGCCCGATTGGGTCAGGTGCAGCTCTTTTGCGGCATGTGTCATGCTTTTAGTGCGATAAACCGATTCAAATACGCGAAGCTGATTGAGATTAATCTGATCGATTAGCATGGCTAATAGGATAAAGGTCTCGACTGTATGAAATCAAGTGGAGAAACATCAATCTTTACGATAAAATGGGGGCACATCAAATCTTTAAAGGAGCATCGGCGAATGGTACCTCTCAAGCGGCTTTTTTCTTCGACACTAGGAAGAAAATATTTAATGGGCGCGTCTGGCATGGCCCTGGTTTTATTTCTCGTGGTTCATCTACTCGGCAACCTCACCCTTTACGCACACAGTGGGGATGCCATCAATACTTATGCAGCAAAGCTAGAGAGTCTCGGTGTGGGGCTCGTGGTTTTGGAAGTGGGACTCGCACTCACGATCCTTCTCCATATCATCACCGCGTTTCAAGTCACCTTTTCTTCAAAGGTCGCGCGTCCCATTCAGTACAGCAATGCTAAGTCAAAAGGCGGACCCACGAAGAATACGATTGGATCACGCAATATGATTGTTACGGGCGTGGTTTTGCTCGTGTTCCTTGTGATTCATATTTGCCAATTCCGCTTTGGACCTGAGATGGAAGATGGTTACACCGCGACCGTAAACGGAGTCATGGTTCATGACCTTTACCGGGTCGTCGTTGAAGCCTTTGTTCAAGTGAAGTGGGTTGCATTCTACGTCAGTTGCATGGTGTTCCTTGGGTTTCACCTTCGCCACGGATATTGGAGTGCGTTTCAATCTTTAGGACTGATCAACCACCGTTGGTCTAAACCAATCTATGCGTTGGGACTCGCAATTGCGGTTCTCCTTGCGTTCGGATTTCTTTTCATCCCCATCTACATCTATGCCACTCAAGGCGGCGGAGGTAACTCATGAGTATCGACAAAATCCCTAGTTTCAGTGGAAATCTAGATTCAGGTGTTCCCAGTGGTCCTCTCGAAAAAAAGTGGGACAATTATAAAGCAAACATGAAGCTCGTGAATCCAGCCAATAAACGGAAATATACCGTGATTGTGGTGGGTACAGGGCTTGCGGGTGGAGCGGCGGCTGCATCGCTTGCGGAACTTGGATATAATGTTTTGTCTTTTTGTACCCATGATTCTGCTCGCCGAGCGCACTCGATTGCAGCGCAAGGTGGAATTAATGCGGCGAAGAGTTATCCAAACGACGGCGACAGTGTTTGGCGTCTCTTTTACGACACCATCAAGGGCGGAGATTATCGTGCCCGCGAAGCAAACGTTTATCGCCTCGCTCAAAACTCAACCAACATTATCGATCAATGCGTTGCTCAAGGGGTTCCTTTTGCACGCGAGTACAGTGGTGAACTTGCCAACCGATCTTTCGGTGGGGCTCAAGTGTCTCGTACTTTCTATGCGCGTGGACAAACCGGCCAGCAGCTTTTGTTGGGCGCCTACAGTGCACTGATGAAGGAAGTGGAAAAAGGAAAAGTGACCCTTTTCCCTTACCGCGAAATGTTAGATGTGGTGATGGTTGATGGAAAAGCCCGCGGAATTATCACTCGTAATCTCACTACCGGAGAAATTGAACGCCATGCTGCCGATGCAGTAGTGCTTGCAACCGGTGGATATGGTCGCGTGTATTTCCTTTCTACAAATGCGATGAACTCGAATGCAACCGCGATCTGGAGAGCTCACCGCCGAGGCGCCCTCTTTGGAAATCCTTGTTACGTTCAAATTCACCCGACCTGTATTCCAGTTTCAGGATCTCATCAGGCGAAACTTACGCTTATGTCTGAGAGCTTGAGAAATGATGGTCGCGTGTGGGTTCCAAAGAA
>CAIOKW010000024.1 GCA_903858975.1 Oligoflexia bacterium
GTTTCGTTGTCGCTGATCCATCTTTACTCGTATATCTGGAATCATCAGTGTCCATTCGAAACGTCATTCGCGGCGAGAACTCGAGTCCGAAGCGACTAAATTCCCTTTCGAATTTAAAATTAAAAAAGAGATCATTGTGGCTCATTTCAAATCGTCCTATTTGCCCAATGAAATTACTCACTCGCGCACTCGACAGATGTTCCACCCCGAAGAGAGTTGAGATCATCCAATAAAGGGGATAAAAATCCCATGCGAATTCAAATCGGTAGTGAGCGCCTTGAGTGGGGGTGAGCGCTGAGTGATAGATGCGATCATTGAAGAGGATGGCTTGCACAGATTGCACATGACTTCCGGTGTAGACGGCAGCTTTCATTCCTAGGCCATAGATAAAGTGGTAGGGGAGACCGCCTAGATTTGAATAATTAAGAAAGGGTCTAAACACTAAGTCCTTCGAAGTGACCAAGTGAACGGCAAGGGGCGCTTCAAAGAAATTATTGAAATAGTTGTAATTGGGTTCATCCGTGAATTTTGTGTAATTGATCATTTCTCGGAAGGCGAGTGATCCGAATGAGTACCACTTACGATAAACACCCAAGCCCCCAAGAGTAAGGCCTGTAGTCTCCTTTGGAGTTTCAAAGGCAAGTTCCTGAAGTTCAGGGTTCCGCTGAAAGATCCAGCCAAAGTAAGCCTGTCCCAAGAAGGTCGTTGGTGAAAGGTTAAGGGGGCGAACCTTCTTAGGGTCTTCGGTAACTCCCGTGAGTTGCTCTTTAGCGAGTTCTCGAAAATAGGTGTTCCTTGCCGTCATTAAAACTTTTTCCCAAATCGGCGCAGCGCCTTTGGGATCATTTAAGCTTCGATACCGCGCATGGAGGACCAAAATAAGATCACCCGTGGGGTTCAGGGTCTCAGCACGAAGGAAGAGTGTTTCTGGGTCCATGCCAAGCGGCTCACAATAAGCAGCGACCGCCATGACGTTCGGACGTAATTGATTGAGATCAATATGCGCCATGAGTTTTCGAGCTTCGAAGCAGTTTTCATGAGTATAGAGCTGAACGATTTCTGTCTGAATCGCTTCGGGGACTGTCGGTGCAGCGTGAGCGGTTCCACTCAGGAAAAGCGCGGTGAGCCAATATGCAAGCATGGGTAAATCTAGAGTAGTGAAGTTTAGGCGGAAATTATACCTAAAAAGCCCCCGAAGCACATTGTTAACCCACCCCTTAAAGTAACCTGCATATTTTAACAAAAGCCGACCTATCAATATAACTCACCGCATTATAAGATCGCAAATATTCATTTTTTGGAACGGAGAACCCGATGTTGAGTCTATTCGTGAGTTTATTTTTTTTGTCCCCGAGTGTGCACGCTGATCTCTATACGATTCCAGCGGGCGATCATTATGCAACCCCGTACAAAGAAGCGCTCTTTTGGGGCAAACGGATGGACATCGCAGTGAGTTTTGATGAATCAGCCATGTACGAATTTACCGGGGACTCAGCTGTTGATAATCAAGATGTGAATAAGCTGTACGGATTTGCGGACTGTAAAGGTCTCCATGAGCGAAATAGTGCACGATTGGGATGGAGATTTCTCCGAGGGCAACTCGAGATTCTGGGTTTCACTCACCGAGGAGGAAAATTCTACAGTCAATACATCACGGCGATTCAAATGAATCAAACCTATAGGTCATCCATCAGTCTCAGTCCCGATCGTAAACAATACATTTATGAATTTAATGGTGTAAAAGTTTCCATGGAGCGCGGTTGTGAGGATGACAGCGCCATTGGGTATAAGCTTTACCCGTACTTTGGAGGCAATCAAGTTGCTCCTCACGATGTTTCAATCAATGTGGAAGAAGTAGACCAAACGGGGCCTGCAACGATCGGACTCCCTTTTCCCAATCCAGCAGTCAATTATAAGGTGAACTTTAAGGCAAATGCATTTGAGGCCGTTCAAGTTTACTTAAAGCTCTACGATATGAGTGGAAGAACGGTGTGGAACTCACCGAAAGTTTCAATGCCTGCCTATGAAGAAACCACACTCCAATATGAATTACCGCATTCACTCGCGAGTGGTGTTTACCTCGCATTGCCGGTAACGGTTCAAGGAGATGGAACAGAACTTCCTGCAGCAATCGCAAATCAAACAACGCAAAAAGTTCACAAGATTTTGGTGATTCATTGATCTCGGTTGATCGAGAGTTGAATTCGTTTCATTGATTATAAAGATTTCAAAAGAAAAGATCTTTTTAGACACACTATTGATTCGCCGAGCCTCTTGATATTCTGCTGTTCGGGGGATTTATGGGTATTTACGGGGTAATGAGATATTTTTTGTTGATGAGTGTTTTGGCTTTGGGCGGGTGTGTGCTTCCCAATATGAATAGTGGAGTCGTCGGAGCTGTGAGTTCAAGCTCTGCGAAAGTGGAGGAGGAGCAGAAGCCCAAGGGAGAGATCCCATCCAGACCACTTGCATCGCCTTCACCCGCTGTGCATGCTGCACCCGTTGTGGTTGCCGCACCCGTAGTACCAGCTGCACCAGTGCTGCCGGCGGTGCATGGAGTGCCTGCTCCGCAAGTTGTATCGGCTGCACCGGTAATGGTTTCGGCGCCCGTAGTGCCAGCGGCATCAGTTGTACCTGCCGCGCCAGTCGTGAACCCATCACCCTCTGAAGTGGAAGCTCCCAGTCGCTCAGCGGTACTATCGATGAGTGACGATGAGATTTATACTCGCTTAATTTCGGGTGGTATCGGTGCTTGCTATATCTTTGAGGCAAGGCCCGCGTGCCCGCAGTGTTTTTGTGACGCTTACTTTAAATCAAAAATTGTGGCTTGGTCAGGCAAAGGTTGGCCCGTAAACCCCGATTCTGGCAACAGCACGGGTTGTATCTCAAGCATTCAGTGGGGTGGCTACAGTTCGGCAATGGCGACTCAAAACTTAAAAGCCAATGCAGTGGCTCAGGCCAGGGATGCATTTGCTCATCCTTCAAATCCCTGCGGTCTTAAGGCTGATCTAGAAGCAAAAGCGGCGAGTGCTGATCCGCTCTGCCCATCTAGCTTCAAGGGGCACGCATTTACCGATTCTTATGAGTATCAGGGTGCGTTTCATGTTTGCGATTATGCAGGCTCTATGTCGAACCAGGAATGCACCGACGTTGGGGCGATGCAAACTGCGGGTGCTCATGGTTTGTGGTGCCAGAAATTTACAGACGACAGCCGTTCTGTGTTGATGAGCTTAGTGCGTAAACCTTAGATCATTTCAGGGTCTTTTATTTACGGAATCGCAAGGATGATCATGTACTTTTCAACAATGTGCTTATTGAAGTGCGCGGTCCAGGTTCTAAAAATCAGTGGGGAAGAGGCAGAAATCTTTGAAAGGCTCAGTTCTAGGAGGGGGCAATCTTGAATCAGGTATTGGGTTGGACGGTTTCTAATGTGGAACAAGCCATAACTGATGTCATCATCGAAGGTCAGATAACCGAGATCCGCAGGATTGGCATTTTCGCAATGAAGGGTCACTTGTCTGCCGCCCTCTAAAATATAAGAAGCAGGCTTTCCTTCGACCGCCCCGATGATCTTGTAGGTGTCTTGTTGAGGGGTTTCTGCGGACGCGCTCAGTGCGCAAAAGCCTAAAATTACTGCTGCCAGAAATTGTGCGGAAAGTTTGAGTTTCATATTTTCAATCCTTGCTTAAGCCGCGACATTTTACTTACGGTAGACGAGGGTTAATTAACAATTTAAGTTTTCGAATGTTATCAGGGTGATAGTAATTTTTCAAGTGTGGAGATGTAAAAAACAAGTCGCGGGAATACTTTGGTCAATAGAGAATCAACGAAAAAGATTGAGATCATAAGTGTTTCAGCAGAGTTTCTGGAAAGAGGAAAAATATTGTGAGTCAATACATCAGATGCAGGCTGAGATTTCTAAGATGAATGAGGAGTTCCGAGTTCAGGGACAAAAGCAAAGGAGCATCTCCCCGGGGAATGATTTTGCGAAACAGGATCAAAAGATGAAACAACTAATCCAAAAGTACGCCGAAGGTTAGAAAATTAAGTGGATCCATAGCGCTCTCCCCATAATCAATTAGAGTCTATTTGTTTGTCTCTTTCTGGACCCATGTTTTTGGTAAACATGATTTGCAGCTTTTCTAACAGAAGGCTTTTCCATCCATTCAAATATTCTATTCTTTGCATTTGCATAGGATTGATCTGGATCAACAATGGGTGTTGGATAGGTATACCCCGATTCGAAACCGAGTGATGCAGCAATAATGGGCGGTGTGAGGTGTGGCTCAGGCAGGTCTTCCGCTGAAAGCATCGAAAGCTCTGGACAGAATGTTTTGATGAAATCGCCAGTTGGATCTTGTTCAGAGGCCTGTTTTTTGGGTGAGTAAATTCGAATCGTATTGATCCCGGTTACGCCCGATTGCATCTGAGCTTGGCTAAAATGGATTCCAGGTTCGAAATCAATAAAGTGTTTGGCTAGAAACTGAGCGGGTCTCCTCCAGTGAAGCCAAAGCTGGTAGGATGCAAAGCTCATTAACGCAGCCCTCATTCTAAAATTGATCCATCCATTTACCTTCAGTGAGCGCATGGACGCATCGATGATGGGAAAACCCGTTTCCCCTTTGCACCAAGCCTCAAAGTATTCTTCATTGAACTCGGATTCTCTCATTCCATCGAAGGATCGATTCATATTTTGAAATTCAATTTCGGGTTCTGACTCAAACTTCTGTATGAAATGGCAATGCCAGGCCAATCTGCTTTCGAACGATTCTAAGTTCTTTAACCACCATCGGTCTTCTTGGGAGGGTCCGAGGGTCTGCTTCTTTGTTTCAAGTTTTTTAAGGACTTCACTGATCGAAAGGTTACCCCAAGTGAGGTAGGGGCTTAATCTGCTACACCCTGAGGCGGATCGCAGTGGAGAAGAAATCGAAGTTGAATAATGAAGGCTTCGATGACTGAAGAAAGAATCTA
>CAIOKW010000025.1 GCA_903858975.1 Oligoflexia bacterium
AGAAATCCCTTTTGGAATCGCTGGAGAAACGCTAAAGAGTTTAGGTTTCCCTCGCTGGAGTTTCGGTTCAGCGGGTACCATCGGAACTCTCTTTGTCATCGTAAAGTAGGTGTTCGTATAGGTGAGTCCAGCTACAGGGCTATTATCGACCGGTGCAGTGTTTTGATTACTCGCGCTGGGAGAACTCGGGAGACTGCACGCAATGAGCGTTTGGGTGAGGAATCCCAAAGCAGCCATTTTTGGAAAAAGCGAACCCACGCCTGAAGCGCGATGCGCTCCAAGAAAGCGATTTGAGAGGGTCCGAATGAACGAAAGCATACGTCCTCGTTTCGGCAAGTTCCTGATTTAATTATAGCAAACATCATCACCCGCGATGAGATTTTTGCCTGAAAACGACGATGAATTGACACTTTGGTCGATTATAAAGGATTTGATAAAAATTTTTGGAATGGGTCATTTAGGACACATTTAAATCCACGAAAGTTCTCGATATTCAGCAATCACGGACTCAACGACTTCCGTGAATTGATCCTTGTTCACCCTTTGATTAAATTCGTGAAGGAGCTTTTTTAGAGCGAGGGTTCGGGAGTAGGATTTTTTAACGACTTTTGCACTGAGATTTCCAGCAGTCGCATCGATGGATTTACGTTGAAATAGAAATTGAAGCTCAATTTCGGTATCCGACATTTTCATCTGAAGAGAGAGAAACTCAAGTGAGGCCCACTCTCGAGCCTGGGGAGGTGAAAACTTTGCCTCAACGAAGTCGTGCTTTCCCATGCTGATGGATTTACTCGCAAATCGGAAATGGTGAGTAATGACTTCCATCAGGTCGATAAGATGTGGGTGGGCTTCGATATTTAATCGTAAGCTTCCGAGACTTACGAGGTCGGCCGATTGACCATAAAGTAAATAGAGACTAGCGGTTTTATCAGAAATGCGGGAATGGCGGGAAAGAGGAAATTCCCACTGAATTGAGCCTGAATCTGAGGTTTTCTCGTCTAAAATGCGATATGCGCCTTCTGTTTTAGATTTCACTTTCTTATCGATTCCTTCAGCAAGGACGACTCTTAATTTCTGTTCGGGTTTAGAAACAAGAACTCCCCTCAGGGTGTCTCCTTGAGCCCAGGTTTCTCCCTCGACTTGGATTCTAAATTCAACTCCGTTTTGAAAATTCATTCCCTTCATTGCTGGTCCTTTATTGAGTGATGAGACGAAACACTTCATCCCGAATGGGGTCTTGTTCCATCAGTGTTTCATGCTTTGATTTCGGAAATTCAAATAAAGTGCAATGGGATCGTATGCTCCTACAGGAATCGGCGATCTCGCTTGAGTTCACAAATTCGTCCTGACCTGTCGTGGTCATGATCAAATGGGTTTTGACTTGATTTAGATGAAGACGGATTTGTTTGCTTGCAAGGAGACTCTCTTCTACCCAAGCATTCGAAGGCCCACCGATCCAGGCCGATGGATATTCTTTTTGTATCTCGTGTTCCAGTTGATATCGAGCGCGACTAGAGGTAACGCGGTTTTTTTCAAAGGGTTGCTCTGGGTCATAGGCATGAGAACCGGGAGCGTACTCTTCTTGTTTCCCTAGAAAATGCATGAATTGAACGAGTGAAAGTGCAACGAATTGAGGATAAGGATCTGTCTTTATGCTGAGCATCGGTGCATTGAGAATGACCTTCTGAAATGGGAAATGATGATCAAGCTCCAAGTAAGAAAGTGCAATCGCTCCGCCCATGGAGTGAGCAAGAAGAGATAGATTGGAGAGGTCCGGGACTTTTTTGACTACGACCTCATCCATAAAAAATCCTAAGTCGTCCGTGTAGTCTGAAAAATGCTCGCAGTGTGCCGCCTGAGGGTTCTTCTGAGAGAGGTGGGGTGAGAGCCCCTGGCCACGATGATCGTAACCCAGGATTGAGTAGCCCTTTTGATAGAGGTCAAAGAAGAGTTCAGCGTATTTGAGATAGGGTTCTGTAAATCCGGTCAGAACCACGATCGTTCCCCGTGGTTTTGGATTCCTAAAGTAGATGCCTTCGAGTTCAAGATGATCGCGCGTTTTAAAACGAATGTTTTCACCCTTTAATAGAAATGGCTTTAATTCCAGATTCCATGCGTTTTGAAGGTGATTTTCTTGAAGTGCGAGTGCGGGGTCTAAATTCAAGATGGAGAAGAGGGTCAGGATAAGGCTAAACATCATTAAAACCCTAATCCAAAAATCATTCCCATGGAATGATAACCCGAGAAGTCAAAGCTTCCCTCAATTCCAAGTCTCAGGCCTTGAGCTCCGAGGATCTTAAAATTAACACCCGTAAAAAGGTATTCAGATGAAGAGGTACCATCTTTAACAAGATCGGTAGTCACACTCGCTGGCCCTATTGTTTTAGTGACGGTCGCTTTCATGGTGCCGGTGAAATATCGAGCCCCTGCTCCGATATAAGATTCAGCAAAATAAAGAGGCTGGGACACTACAAACTCAGGAGAGTAAGTGGAGCA
>CAIOKW010000026.1 GCA_903858975.1 Oligoflexia bacterium
CGCCTTCGCCGATATCAAAAGTCTTTGTTCCAATCCGACCTGAGTTCAAACCCTCTAATACGGATTCATCAATATGGCCCCAAGCGACCGCTAACTCCAGCTTGCCTGTGGAGCGATTCAGCAACATGAGGTTCCCCTTTTGTGCCTTGACCGCTTTCACTGCGTTTTGAATGGTCTGCTTACAAAGTTCTTTAATGTCAGTAACCGTCGCAAGCTCTTGGTGGAATTCGTACAAGATTTGAATGTTGTTGAGAATTCTTTGGTTCTTCTCGTACTTGAGAGTTGAATCAATAATCGTGGTTGCGATCGATGCCAACTCTTGCACAAATGAATATTCGTTTTCGGCAATTTGAGTTCCATCTCGACGTTCACCTAAAGTGAGGACGCCGATCACTTCACCACTCTTAATCAGCGGACACCAAAAATCAGAATGGAGCATGTCGAGGTTTTGCTTCTCCCACGCCGTTACAAATCGCGGCTCCTTTTGAAGGTTGCGTACTGAAAATACATTCCCCTGCTGAATCAACTGCCACAGAAGCCCGTTGTTTTTTTCAATTCGAAACAAAAAGAGAGGCTCACGTCTTCCAAGCGTATCTTCGTAATGGTCATCAATGCCAAAATATCGCTTCACTTGGTAAAACTCTTTTTCACCGTTTTCGAAGTCTTCCTTCAAAAGAACGCAAGAGTTTACAACGTCATATCGCTCACGAACAACGGCCATGAAAGTATCTAAAAGCTGAGGAAGATTGAGAATGTTACTGAGACCCTTACCGGATTGGAGGAGGGCCTGCATTTCAAAGATTCGAATATCCTGATTGATCACCTTCCCTTTAAGGGATTTGATCTCACGCTTTAAACGGCTAATCAGATCCCCTTGGGTATCATAACCCTCGGTGAGCCCCTGACTTGCAATCTCTAATACTTTTGGTGAGGATGAATTTGAATCCATAGTCTTCTCAAGAGCTTATCGGCAGCCCCTGATACATCCTTTAAACAATTTCGGGCCCATTTTAGTTTTCCCTTTACTTACATGCGCTTGACGAATTTAACGCATTGTGCTATCTTGCGCTCCATGAAGAAGCCTCACCTCCTTTTATGGGTCCCCCTTTTGGGTCTTTTAAACCTCCATTGCGGCAAATCCCTTTCCGTTCGATTAAAGTCGGATGCCATTTCTCCCAATGATTCAAATAACCTCAAGGTCGTCGATGCCCAGGACCCCACTCCCATCAAACTCTCCTTCCTTTTAACGAACGACATCCACGGTCATATCGAACCCAATCTCACCTACCTGAGCACGATGGCTCAACAACTGAGAGACCTCCCTGAATATAAAAATAATCGTTCCGCACTTTTCGTACTCGATTCGGGCGATCAGTTTCAAGGAACCCTCCAGAGTAACTATGATGAAGGAGAGAGCGTATTTAAGATTTTAAATCAGATTGGATATGACGCCGCAGTCCCCGGAAACCACGACTATGATTTTGGTCCCTTAGGCTGGCTTTACGACAAAGTGAGCACTGGAAACACTAGTGACAATCCAAGAGAAGTGATTGAGAAACTTGCAAGCATGGCGAAATTTCCACTCCTGTCTGCAAATACTTATTTCAAAAATAGCATTAAAGTAAACGGACTCTCCATCTCAGTGGACGATCAATGTAGACCCTCTACGCAAAGCCTGAAAGATGGAATCAATTACACACTCGCTTCTAGCCCTTCTTTTTTGAAGCCTTACACGATTATCTCACGCGCGGGCGTGCGCGTAGCTCTCATTGGCCTAGACAACCCAAGCACCCCAAGCACTACCACCAAAGAAAACATCAGCGACCTTTGCTTTAGAGATGAACTTGAAACTTATCTTGAAATCAGAAAGTCTCTCGAGGGAAGTGCGGATGTGTTTGTCCTCATGATTCACGATGGAAACTCTGAGAATAGCTTTGATGCTTCAAACTTAGCGCAAAAGATCAACGCTGCCCGAGAAGACGGAGTTCAGCTGGTTGCCGCAGGCCACACGCACTTCATTCACAATGCCGTGGCGGGTGGCGTTCACGTCATTCAAGACGGTGCCAATGGGAAAGCCTATGGGCGTGCAGACCTTTATTTTGATCCCATCAGCAAAAAAATTATCGCTGAGAAATCAGATACCGCTGCGGGGATGAGTATCAGCAAAGACACTTGTGATAACGCCAAAGCCCCCTTTGCCTGTTCGCAGCTCGCCCTACCCCTAGCTTCGGATACAACTGTCGATCAAGTGCTTGCAGAGAGTGCCGCGAAAATCGCTCCGCTTGCGAAAAAGAAAATCGCAACGGCTTCAGAAACCATTCGAGTGGATCGCATTTCTGAAAGTCCGCTTGGAAACATCCTGACTGATGCTCTGAGAAAGGCCACCAGCACGCAAGTGGCGCTCATGAATACAGGTGGAATCCGGGCTCCCCTTCAAAAGGGAGAGGTCCTCTATGAGAATCTCTTTGAGGTACTTCCCTTCCAGAATCAGGCCGTGGTTATAAAGTCCCTCAGCTGGAAGACTCTGAGGACCGCTCTTGAATATGCGATCAAAACCTGTGGCCGCTATGGAACTTTGGTTCAAAGCGGGCTAAAAATTCAGTTTTCTCGCGAATGCAAAAAGAACGGACAAGATGTGGATGTGGATTATTCAGCGAAACTAACCCACGTTGAAACCCTCGAGGGGAAAGTTCTCTTGGACTCAAGCCAGGGGCTAGACACGAGCACCGAAGAAACCTTAAGTGTTGCAACTCTCGACTTTATTGCTGCAGGAGGGAGTGGCTATCAAATGTTTTCGGGCGTGAAGATCGACTCCACGCCCGGAATTGCAAGAGAATTGATTGTCAGTGCTCTGTCTTCCGATCAGCCCATCCTGAATGCACAGGTGGATGGTCGACTGAAGAACACCGCAGAACTAAAGCCTAAACCTTAATAAAAAAGGCTAGGAAGTGGAATCACGTATCCTTCGTAATCAGTCGATGCTTTCTCGTAAGTGCGTCCATCGACATCACTCACTTGAACGCGTGCTGAATCAATTGCATCGCTCAATTGCATGCTCTTTGAGAGTTTAGCAGCAAGGACTGCACGATTCAGGTTCACGATCCCACCTGAGATGACTTTTCCTTTCAGGAAGTCTTTCAAATCAGAGGTCGTCATCAAAATCTTCTTCAGATCTGAATTCGACAAACTTGGGTTCGTATCCAAAACCATTCCCGCTACGTTCGTTACAAAGGGAGCCGCTTGAGAAGTTCCACTTACAGTAACGTATTGATTGCCTGGAACAGTTGAGAGAATGCCCACACCCGGTGCAGCTACTTCAACCATTTTCGCTCCATAGTTTGAGAATGAAGCAAGCTTATCGTAGCCCAGGGTCGCAGCAACTGAGATCGTGTTGTCTTGTTTAATGTTTGCTGGAGAAGTCGGGAACTCATCATTGTTCATTCCGTCGTTCCCTGCTGCAATCACAAACAAGGTATTCTTCGCAGGATCAACGAGTGCCTTAGAAGCTTGGATCACTTCACCCACGAAGAAAATCGCATAAGTTTGGAGTTCTTCTGGCGTTGGATCGCGCTTCAGGATTTTTGACAAGATCGGTCCAAGAATACTTTTCGCTGCTGCAGTGCTCGTTCCAAAAGAACAGTTTGCAAGGCGCGCTTTCTCTGCCGCTACATACTTTCCAATCGGAGCCAGTGACTTTGCTTGTTGAGAAGCAAGAAGCTTCAAGCCCATTTTAATCAACTTGTCTGGGTCCATTCCTGCATTCGCAGAGAAAAACTCAAGACCATGTCCGCCACCACCGCCCGAGCCAACGGTCGGAGCTTTAGTAGGGATAATCTTAAGGCCCATGATTTTCGCGCCTTCAGCGTTCTTAGCAGAAATCCCAGCTACATGGGTTCCGTGAACGAAGTTCCCAAAAACGCCAAGCTCAGCAATGAAATCACTTTCTTTTACTTTTTGGCGTAACCAAGCGATGTCTTCTGCGCTCGCTTGTCCTTTTAAGTAACGAGTTTGAACTTCGAAGAACTTATAAACATCGGGAGAAAAAGTTCCCAAGTATTGTTTATCAATCAGCTTGTTGTTGCCATCCGCAAAGTTCCAGCCATTGACGTCATCAATGTAGCCGTTATCGTCGTTGTCTACGGCATCGTCGATGTCGATTGGATTTACCCATTTTTTGTCCTTAAGGTCATTGTGCTTAAGGTCAGTCCCAGAGTCGATGATCGCAATCACCGTTGCATGAGCAGAAGTCGAGATCACCAATGCAAATAGCGCTGCAAATAGCGCTGCAAATAGTTTAGATGTTAGTTTCATATTTCCCCCAATACTTTCAGATTTGAATTAGTTTTGAATCGCGCGACGGAGTTCGTCTACGGTGTTGTACTTTAAGCGATCAGAGCTGATTTCAAGGCTGCGATTTGAAGCCTTATAGATCCAATCAGAAATCGGAGCTGCAATATAGCGGCCCATTACAAAGCGAAGCTTTTCAGCCGCTGGCTTACATACTTTCTTTAATTGCGTTTGACCTTGGCGCTGGACAATATAGTCGCAGCCAATCAAAGCCGTATAATAGGTCACGAAATTAGCGAAAGGAATGAAGTGTTTGCGGTATTCGATGCGGTTATCCACATCTTCAACCTGACCATCGGTCTGCCAAGTTCCGCGCGGGCTGAATACTACCGGCAACGCGTAGTTCACCATAAGGATATCTTTTACAATCGGAAGCGTGAAGATGATGGTCCCGTATTTAGAAGACATCTTTCCCATGAAATCGTTAATCCAAGGGAACAAAGGCGAGTGGTCGCCGATGTCCATTGCTTGCATCGTCAGTGAACGATTGAAGCTCATAGAAGATTGGTTCCATTTTGCTAGAAGCTCATCCGCGAGCACTGCATCGTTTTGCTCATCGCGAATTTGCTGAGCAAACTCATGAATCGCAACATCAAAGCTTTGATGTGCAAATGAAGTGAAGTCTTTTTTCAGAAGCGCTTGAACGAACTCATTACGAGCGTCAATAGCTGCCTGAATGGCTGCTGAATCATCATAAGATTGAGCAAATGAAGCAGAATGGATGGTCAATGCGGACAGTAGAATGAGAATCGTTCTCATGGTTTTCCCCCTTAATCATTAAAGTAATTCGTCCCAGTGGTAAAAGTGTAACCCCGTTCTTTAAAAATCCAAAAGGTTTTTACAAGCCCCATTAATAGGAGCATATCAGTCAGACTTATTTAACTCAGCGCTTCACGCGCTCCGAGGCCTCTGAATTAGAAGTGAATTCCCGAAATCGATCCGGGGCGGTTTTCCCAAAGGCATCCTGAACATTCTTTATGGCGCCTGAGATCATGAGGTAGCGAATCGTACTTTCACGCCCCATTTCAGCCGCGTACATCAGTGGGGTTGCCTTCGTAAACCGAGTTCGCTCATTTACTAAGGCTCCCTTTGAAACCAATAATCTCACGACTTCTAAATGCCCAAAGCGTGCCGCCAAGTGGAGCGGGGTCTCCCCCATCGAGTTTTTAGCATTTACATCGGCTCCTGCTTTTAAAAATTCGCGAACCAGGGACAAATTCCCAGCTGCAGCTACTCCATGAATCGGTAAACGCCCTTCACCGACATAGGCATGATCTCGTTCATTCAATAAATCCGGAAAAACTTGAATCAACTGCGAGATCATCCGCTCGTAAACCAAAGTGAGTCGCTTGCCGGGTATTGCAAGACTCGAAAGAGAAAGTATCAGTGGGGTTCCCCTGGAATCCGAAAGTAATGGATGCCCCTTCTCCTTTTTGAAGGATTCTAACAAAACACTAAAGACACGCTCAGATCCTCGCACCAGAGCACGCTCCAAGAGGCGCTCATGCGTGCGGGTAGAAACTTTTACCCAAGGGCTGTGCCCGGCTTTAATCCACTCCATCACCGGCCCTGAATCATCTCGATCCACAGCAACGACCACGGGATGAACTTCAGAAACCTGCTCTTCGGCCGCATCACTCCCTTGAGCAATGCCCAAAACTAGAATTGAAAAGAAGAGTGCATACCGAAGGATCACCATCTCGCCCAATAAGAGCAAGACTCAGGCCAGAAACCGAAGCTGAAATCACTGAACTTTTTTCTCTAGCTCAGCCCGAGAACGTACAAAGTTTTTACAGCTGTTATTGATTCCGTTTTAAGATTTCTTGAGCCCAATCTACAGATGTGAGACCTGAGCTTTCTTTTTTCGAATGAACCGGCGCTTCTGCTGAAGGAGACACTAACCGCAATTTTGCTTTTGGCTTTCCCAGATTTTCAGCAATCACTTGAGCCATTTTACGCATTAAATCCAGGGGATCTCGAGTGCGCTCGACCACATGAAAACCACCTAATTTTACGAGCTCACTCTCGAGATCTACCAGATGCGGTTCTGAAAGGTAGATTGATGGGACCTGACCGAGAAATGTCTGATGTTTCCGCACAAAATCAAGAACGTTGCCTTCTTTGTATTCTAAAGTTGAAACGATCAAATCGGGAGTTTCCTTTTCCAATTTTGCCAAGGCCGCACTTTCTCGACTTGGGCAGAATTCATACTGTGCCGAAAGATTCAGTAAACCATTTCGGATCATATTTTCGAATTTGCTTTGGTCATCAATAAAGAGCACGGACTGCTGAAACGAAAAACGCGGGTACGGCATTTCTCTATTTTATCTCAAGTTTGAGACTGTAAATATTAAATATGCGTCAAATAAAAAATAAATTAATGCTGACCTTGGTCTTCGCAACGATAAGTGTTGATTCCAAGGAGCGTGGTGATGGGGCAGAACCGAGAAAGGCCGGTCGCAATCAAGACGACACCCACGAACCCCCACTCGCCAACATAACCATAAATGGCGCTATACAAAAGTGCGACACCAGAAAAAATACGAACAAAACTCTCTAAGTTACCAACGTTTAATTTCATATGCTCTCCTTATTGAACGATGAGTGATCCACCTATTGTAGTGTATGTGTCTTGAAAGGTAAATGTGCCCGAAGAGTAAAGCGGCAAGGCGTCTGTTTGGGTCACGCTTGACCCACCCGTTCGCTCTTGAAACAAAGTGAGGCCCGTGACCGCAATTTGATGGGTGTTGGCGATTCCAACATAGTTAAAATAGACCACAGTTCCGGTTGAAATCGTGCAGTTCAGCGACTGCCCCACCCCAAATGAATACCCCGCAGGCTCCGTACAACCGCAGATTCTTTTGATACTGGTATCATAGACCGCCAACTGTGCGGTGTGGGCAGCACAAGTCACGTTCGGCGTAGGATTGGTGGTCAAACCACAGGATTGAATTAAAAGCGCCATTATTCCAATGACTTGAGAATTAAATCGCGCTTGTTTTCCGAAACCCACCATAGGCCGAGTGTCTCAAGGCCGGCTCTGAAAATCAAATTGATAAAATCGAGAACTTCAGTTAAAGTCTTGGCTTAAATGCGGGCCCGTAGCTCAGTTGGATTAGAGCGTCACACTACGGATGTGAAGGTCATAGGTTCGAACCCTTTCGGGCCCGCCATTTTTTAAATGTAGCACATTCAATAACTCCCCATTTATCCCATCTCCTAAAGAACCCATCTTATTAAGTGAATGAAAAAGAACATTTATTTGAAATTATGTGCACTTTAATTCATACTGTTTTTAATGCCAGAGAAGCAATCCACAGCAAACCCCATAGCCCTAAAGAAATTAGGTGTCTTTAACGTATTTGATGCAAGAAAAGCGGGTGTTTCTCAGCCCAGTCTTTCTCGTTGGGTAAAGAACGGATTCATTCAGAGAATTGCCCGGGGCCTCTACCTTCATCCTGATTCACACATAGATCCCCAAACTATAGACTTCATAATTGCATGTGAGAAGTTCGGTCCCGCCTCAACCATCGGTGGCCTTACCGCCCTGTTTCACCATGGCTTGATCGAACAAGTTCCAACGCAAATCTGGATGATGACATCCCCTAAGCGAGTAAATAAAGATGCCCATTACCGGTGTTTACGCACAAAAACGTCTCTAAAAATTGGGGTAGATCACAAAACTTATTTTCGAATCACTAATGTCGAAAGAACTTTGATCGAAGCGTTGAAG
>CAIOKW010000027.1 GCA_903858975.1 Oligoflexia bacterium
CGCCAGCAGAAGCGAGGGAACACCCAGAGACCAGGCGATCACCTGATTCTCCGGAGCCAGGGGGTGACCCGAGACAGCGTAGGAGGAACCGGCCAGCTCAAAGGCTTCCTTCCATGCCTGCCAGGTTTCCGATTCAAACCAAGTGGCGGCTCCCAGCGCCACGGCGGGTAGAAGTAGCGCAAGCCTCTTGGTTGCCGGGAGACTCCCCGCCGAAAGAGCCATCAGGAGGGCGCACATCCCCGACAGGGCCACCGTGAGTCGCAGTACAAGTTCGACCACGCGGTAGTCAGCAACGGATAGAGTTAACAGCGATTCCATGAAAAAATGCTAATCTTCCGAGAGTAACCGTCCAGCTACTAATCCTCGAGCGGAGGAGAAAACAGAACGAAAAGTCCGCTCAGGGCTCCATGGGGTCGCCGAATTCAATCTGGAGGTTCCGGGCTAGGCGCACCAGTTCCGGAGCGGGCATTCTGTTGAAATCGACTCTCGACGTATGATTGGCAGGCTAAAAACGAATAATCGATTCTGGATGCTTTAGCGGCTAAACCAAGATAGGGCCTTAATTTCTTTCGATAGAGGCAGTATTTGTCTTTCGGGATGGAACATCGAAAGTATTCATCAGTCTCATTGGGGCTTTTTGGTGTAAATTTACTTTTCAGCGTGAGGATAGAATTATTTTTAGTGGCCCGAGTGTAAAATTCTGGATAGAACATTTTTGAATGGTCACTTTTTTCCAGGAAACTCACAAAGGCCTGAAGAATGGCTGGGTTAGTGAGCGGTTTGTGTTTTTTCAAGTGGTCACTTGCTACATCAAAACCGAGTTGATGCATGATTTCGATTTCCTGTTGGGACATGAACGCTGGATTCGTACCGCAGGATTTGGGACCTTGAATGTTTCCGCATTCACAACTCAATGGTATGGTTGGCGGCAACGGTGTGCCCCCCCATGAGTCAGTGAGTAAAACGGAAAGAATGAAAAGGATCATCTGTTTCCATTTTAACCTAATTAAGAGGGAATACCATGAAGAGCCTGTGGGCTCACCTATAGAGTCGATGGGAGTTATTTTTTTAAATTAAATGGATTCGGTTTAATTTTAAACCCCAGAGACCTGCATTCAGGCGCCTTTGACGATGTGGCGGACGTCAAATCTAGAACACTGACTGAATACATGCGGATGGAATCCAATAAGGCTCTCCCAGAGGAGAGAGCATTCCTGGTTTCCCGACAACCTCGGCAGGATCAGTTTCTGAATAATATTTAGCATAGAGAATACCGGATTCGCGCCGAATCTGGTTTTCTAGAAATACGGCTCGATATTCGCAAGCTTCAGTAAATTGATAGTCATCGCCGACCACAAAACGGCGATCGAGTAAGCCCCGAACTGAATCAAAAGCATGGTACATTTCATGTGCAAGGGCGACGTAGGGTGGCGTTGCTCTTAATTTTCCATCGCTTTCAATCCTTGAATAATTGCCAGTCGGATCAAAATAGATGCGCCCACCATTCCCAATTTGGTGAATCATGTTGTAAGAAGCTGGATAAAATAGGGTTTTGAAGAACATGACGGTAGAAGCCTGATAGATTCCTCCACTATTTGTGCCATCCAGGCCGATCGGGGAAAAGTGGTTGATTCCATGTGCGATGACTAAGTCGTAAGGAGAATGTTCAAGGTGCCGAAGCAAAACTCTGCCAGAAGGGGTTCCCTCGAGTGTGGAGATCGCATCCGCTACCGCCTGAAGAAAAGGTCCCTCGAGGCGGTCTACGGCCGTTCCATCTGAAGTATAAAAAGAACCTTTTTGATAGGTAAAGATTTCGTCGTTTGGAGACGAACCCTGGCTCACTTTGAGTGAGTCCCCACGAACATTGGAAAAGGCGAACTCCGGAAATACTGCGAGTTCTTTTTTTCCATCACAATGATAAGACGCTACATATTTTTCTTGTTCACCCACTTTCGAAACAATTTCGGGCAGAGTGACATGAACAAAGTCATCATTCGAAACCACTTGGAGAGTGTAATTGGAGAGTTGTGTGATGAAGGCAATTAATAAAAACATAGTTGAGAATTCTCTTTAAATTCCAAATTCTCGTCGAGTTTGATAGGCCTCAGAATGAACTTGGTTTAAAGTTGAGAGTTCAAAATCATCACTCGGGAGGTCCCAGATCAAGACGCCCCCTAGATTTTGATTGAGGGCTGCACGGGTTTTTATTCGCAGGGATGCTGGCGTATCCATGTCTAGAACATCGGTGTTTGGGTTTAAGCGAAGCGCACCTCTCTCGCGAAACGCAATTGTTTTTGCCGTCTGATGAACTCCTAAAGTTCGATCCCAAAGGTATCCATAAAATGCGAGTCCAAACACCAGTTGATCGCGGCGTGCCCCTCGCCTGAGAAGATCATCGATGGTTTCCTGAGCGTAGGAGTGGATTCGATCATAGGGGGTAAGAGCCGAATGATAGCACCCCATTTCATGGCAGAGGTCATAAGCCATGACCCCAAACCAATCCACCTCGCGAGCGAGTCCTCCAACATCAAAGACTTGGGATTGGGTTTTCTCGCCAGAGACTGCTACGCCGATTAAATAGGGGTTCACTCTTTTTTGAGTCAACTGCAGAATTCTCAGTTGTTTTTTAAATTCACGAACGAGGCGTACCTGATTAGAGGCGTCATCCGATCGATAGTGGTTTCCGGGAAGGCCGCCCGAGATTGGAAACTCCCAATCAATGTCAATCCCATCAAAGTCATACTTTGATAGGTATCCTAGGCAGGACTCGACAAAAACACTTCTGCTGGCAGCGGTGGCCGCTACATCAGAAAAATATTTTGAGCCGCCCCATCCACCAATGGAAAGAATCGTTTTCAAGTTGGGCCGTTCTGATTTGAGACTTTTGAATTCTTCAAGGTAGCGAGTGCCACTTCGCTCTACACAAAGTCCTGACTTTGAAATCTGTAAAAAAGAATACATGAGGTGTGTCGCGTGGTTGATGCCGGGTGATTGAAGGATTGGATTACTCTGAAGTGACCACGTGCTGACATAACCCATAATGATGGGGGCGTGAGTTTCAAGGGTAGCCTTTGCTGGAGAGAAGGATAGGAATGTCGCCATCAATAACAAACTCAGACGCTGAAGCATGTTGCGGATTATGCAACATCTTAGCGTTGATGTTAAGCTGATAATACTTGGGGCTGTCGATTTTAATAAACGATAACCATTTAAGACCCTGTATTTTCGGCTTCCCACTTCACACATCTCATCGAAATGGATCCATGTTGAATGCCTTCAAAAATGGTTTCAATCGAATCATCAGGGTGAGATGCTCCCAGAGCATAGAGGAGGGGGTAGTAATGATCGGGGGTGGGGTTGCTGAGTTTTCCGGCAGGAGTCAGTGAAGGGTCTTGAATCAGAGGTACCAGATCTCGTGCCTCAATTTTTTCTTTAACCCAATGATCAAATTCTAGAGCCCAATCATGAGGTTTTGCGTTAGGTTCCCATTGAATGGCCCTCAGGTTGTGAACGATGTTACCACTGGCAACCATGAGTATATCCCTGTCTCTAAGGATACCTAGCTTCTCACCGAGCTTAAAATGAAACTCTGGCGGCTGGGTCATATCTAGGCTCAATTGAAGTACAGGTACGTCCGCTCTGGGAAAAAGAAACTTAAGCACAGACCAGGTTCCATGATCCAGGCCCCATTCTCCTTCGTCTGATTGAATTTGAGGAGCGGGAATGAGGGTACGAATGAGGTCCGCCACTTCTGGAGCCCCTGGGGCTGGATACTGAACCTGAAACAGGTCTTCTGGAAAGCCATGAAAATCATGGATCGTTTTTGGGGATTGCATATGGGTCACGTAGGTTCCACGGGTCATCCAATGCGCAGAAACAACCAGGATGGCCTTAGGCCTGGCTAAATGCCTTCCCAGATCGGTGAGGGCTTCGGTAAAGGGATTTTGCTCGATGGCGTTCATGGGTGATCCGTGACCAAGAAAGAGAACAGGTTGTTTCATAATGAGAAGAGTAATTCAAAAGGCGATTGTTGATAAGGGGCATCTATTAGAATGGGTTGTTCTATAGGTGGAATAATGTCAAGTGAGCACCTCATCGAATCCGTTTGAGTTGAGTTCTCAGTTTGGCCGTTCGCTTTTTTTCCAAAAGAATTTTCGATTTCAAG
>CAIOKW010000028.1 GCA_903858975.1 Oligoflexia bacterium
CCTTTATCAACCGTGACTGACTTACCAATCATGGCACTCATCGCGAGACGATCAGTCGCAGAGTTTTTATCCGCAAGCTTTTCAATCGCGTTACTTACGTTTTTCAATTGCTCTACCGAAGTCACTTGCGCCATCTGAGTCGCCATGCGATCTGAATCCATTGGCTTCGTCGGATCTTGGTGCTTCATTTCGGTAATCATGATTCGCATAAAATCATCTTTATCGAGAGCTTTTTTAACCGCGCGCGCCTCTTTTTGCTTCTCTCCATAACGAGATTGAAGCTGATTCACAGCATTTTTCATTGCTTGATCACGGCTAGAAATATCAGAGGTATCAGGACCTGCCGACATACCTGCCGCCCCTGCTAAACCCATTCCACCTTGCGCTCTTGCTACGTCCATTTGAATCCTCTACCTCTATGCAATTAAGTCTAATCCCTGATCACTGGAAACTCTCGCCGGCCTACCCATTCGAGATATATTTAGATTACTCGCAGTCCTCGGCTCTTCATAGAGACGTTCTTGCCGGCCACCTTGATTCTGGTTTTCATTTCGGAACCCTTGCGAGCTCTGTCCAAAATCTTGACGCTGACCACTCTGATCCATTTGCGGTGATTGATCCGAAGCCATAGACTGAGGCTGAGTCACTACTTCCACCTGAGACAGGGTTAAGCTCTGCTTAGATAGGGAGTCTCTCAGTGCGCCTAAACTTTCTTCAATAATTTTCTTTGAAGTCCCGTCTTGTGCCTTGATCTGAATCGCTACTTGTTGGCCTTGAGTCTTAACATTCATCATGAGTTCACCCAAATGATCTGGGCGCAAACGAATCTTAATCTCGCCATCTTGTCTTGCTTGACTCAAAAGATTCACCTGACCCGTTAACTGTTGAACCGCATCATGAGATAAAATGGTTTTGCCGGCTGTTCCTTGAGTCGTCGGCGCTTCCACTACCTTCCCTTGATGCCCTTGTAACTGGAAGGTCTGTTGAAGGTTGGTCGAAAAAGGCGCCCCACTCTTCAAATCAGCATGCAAAGGATTAATGAGCTTCTCTTTTTTCAAGCCCGATTTACCCGAAGTGCCTAAATCAAGACCTTGATCTGATTTCTTCGCTAATTCTCTTAAGTTCAAATAATCCGATGTCGATAACTTCGATGAGTGAGCTGATGGCTTTTGCTCTGCACCAGCAGCAGCACCAGTCCCAAGAGCATCTTTCACTTCGAGCTCTTCAATCTTAAAGTCATGATCAAAAGAAGATTCTAAGCTTGAGGTATCGATTCCTTCACCTAACATCGATTGCAAAATCGCTGCAGGCACACCCTCGCCCGTTCCATTCTTTAATTTCTCAACTTGAGAATTGATTTGCTGTGCGGCCTTAGCATCAAGCCTTGATTCTAACTTGGGAGTGCCCGACTGAGTTTGAATTTCAGACTTGTCGTTAATTAAAGCCTTCAACTGCTGCGCCAGCTTAGGATCTTCGGTAATTTTCTCTCCGCCGATTCCCTTTTCCTGCGCTACGGCTTCATCACCTTTTTTTATGGGAACCTGCACTTGCGGAGCTACTTTAGCCAGGTTCATTACACCAGCAGTAGCCGCTGCATCCTTCTCGTTTTCCTGAGCAGATTCTTTTTCAATCCCCTGCTTCAGCTTTGCTTCAAAATCATTAGAAAGTGCTTCTTTTTCGCCCTTTTTGGGAGCGGCATTCGCCTCTAACTTACTGGGCGCTTGCGGGAGCACGGTCGTTGGATTCACCACGCACACTCTCCTTTCGCTTTGATGCTTTGCCGTATGCCATCATTTCAGACAAACGAGCAGATTTATCAGCCTTCAAATTTCCGAGAATCTTCCCTGCCTTAAGACTGGTAAGGCGAGAAAGCGTCATCACTGCTAACTCATCCTCTACACTGCCAAGAACCTGGGCTGCGGCTTTTGGGGACATTCCTTCGAATGTCTCCATCAACTTGTTTACTTGCTCTTCACGTGCTGCAAGTTCTTTTTGACGAGTGACCTGCTCTTCAGATCTTTTCCCATCTAGTTTAGCTAACTCTTCCTTAATGGCATTTTGCTGAGATGCGAGTTCTTTTTCTTTTTCTTTTAACGCAGATTCTCTCTCTACTAATTTTTTCTCACGTGCTTCGAGATCACCAATGACCTCTTCAGATGCAGGCTGAACTACTCCTTTAATTGAAATTACCTTTTCAGGTGTTTTTGCA
>CAIOKW010000029.1 GCA_903858975.1 Oligoflexia bacterium
ATGTGACTGGAGTTCAGACGTGTGCTCTTCCGATCTATCCCCAGCTTTGGGTTCTGGCTTGATTCACTGACGATTCGTTTTGTGTCTGAGGAGTGGTTTGAAAAGATCAATCGAAGGCGAAACGCGGAAGATTGGGAATCCCGTGCACTCAGTGACGCTACAACAATGAATGAACTGGCCCGGATCACCCGAAGGCGTGAGTTTAAGAATGCCGTTCGATTCACAGCCTATGTGAGTGATGACAATATTTTTGCGATTATTGGGTTTTGTTTCCTGGTTTTAGGAGCATTCCCATCACAGATCTTACCTCATGTGCATCCGGTTCTCATCGCGTTTGCATGCGGGTTTTCATACGCCATTATTTCGCTGATTTTGGGTCTGCATTTCCTCCATGATTTTTATCATGGTGTCTATCGGGATTAGGTTTTTAAAAAAAGAGAATCAAAAGTCTGACACTACGAGGTTTTGCTTTCCTTGAGGCTCAATCAGAGTTCATAATGGGAGCATAGTGAGCATCTTACGTCCTTTCAAAAAATGGGTAGAGTGGTTAGGAGAATTTACAATATTCTCCGCAAGAACCTTTCAGTGTATCGGCCGACTGAATCGGCGGTCTGGAATTTTTCTAAACCAATGCGAGTTTATCGGTGTGAGTAGCCTGGGTATTCTATCCGTTGCCGCAATCTTTATTGGTGCAGTTCTTGGGTATCAGCTTTACAAGTCCTTTGAACTTTTTGGTGCCCAAGCCCTGGTCGGTGGAACACTTGGGGTTGGGATTTTTCGTGAGATGGCGCCCGTGATCGGTGCCATCATGGTAACCGGACGTGCGGGAGCGGGAATTGGAGCCGAAGTCGCAAGTATGCGGGTAACGGAACAAATCGACGCACTCGAAGTGATGGGAGTAAACCCATTTGAGTATTTGGTGCTTCCGCGGGTTTTGGCTGGAGCGGCGATGATGCCAATTCTTTCGTTCTTGTTTGGTGGCATAGCAACGCTTGCTTCATCGGTCATTGCCTGCTCAGTTCTTGATTTAAGTTACCCTGTTTTTTGGAAAGGTTTTCGTGAATGGACGGACACGATTGATCTCCTTCATTGCACCATGAAGAGTATTTCTTTTGGAGCGGCTCTCTCCATGATGGGATGTTTTTACGGCTTTAGAGCCAGCGGAGGAGCGAGATCAGTGGGGCTGTCAACGCGATCTACGGTAGTTGCCGCCTGCTTGACGATTCTGCTACTTGATTATTTTTGGACGATGATTCTTCCGCTGCGCGGGAGTCAATTAATTTTGCATTAAAAAGAAACGAACGAGGATGAGTATGAGTAACGCAAACGATGCAAGCAAAGCAACAAAACTGAAAATTGGGATTTTCACTCTCGTCGGGCTGAGTTTTTTTGGTTCCCTTACGGTTTACATAAATAACCGGCCTTATTGGTGGCGTGTATGCGAGCCGGTTCAAGTTACGGTTGAAGATGCAACGGGACTTAAAACAAAGTCTCCCGTAAAGTCACTTGGTCTTGAGATTGGATATATTGCGGACATTGCACTGGAGACCTCAGGCGTTTCCTTAAAGGTGTGCGTGACTGCGCCGGTTGAAATTCAGCCAGATACGCGTGCTTACGTGAGGAGTGAAGGCTTCTTGGGCGATCGCTTTCTTGAGTTGAAGCCTGTGAAGTATCTCGGTACGCACTTCATTGATCATGGAAAAGTTCCAGAGCCAAAAGAGGGCAAGCAATCCTCAGGAATGAAGCTTAGGGTCCTCGATATTTTAGGACTTCAAAGTGCAGAAGCTGCGGATGCAAGTGCGGCTGAAGGCGCAACTAAAAGTGTACCCGTCGGAGCAAAATCAACCGACATGGAAGCGCTCATGGGCGAAATGAAGAGCCTGACTACTTCCTTGAAAGAGTCGATCAATCCCGAAGAAATTCGCGGAACGATTCGCCAATTGAATAAGACTCTGGAGGATGCTTCAAAAACCTTTTCACCTCAGGGTGGACTCACTCAAACGGCGCAACGGTCTTTGATTAAGCTTGAAGATGCGATAGAGCAAATGCGAGATCAAATCACCCGTATTAACCAGGGCCAGGGATCCATTGGGATGTTGCTGAATGACCCTGTGTACGCAGAAGAGTTAAAGAAAGCAGCAGTGAGTCTCAATAAGTTATTGGGAAGAGCGAATGATATGAAGCTTGAGGTGAATCTTGGCATTCAAGAGTTGCCTGCCTATGATGCTGCCCGCGCGAGTGTGATGCTCACGATTTATCCGAAACCGAGTCGTTACTACTTGATTGGTGTTGATTCAGATCCCCGAGGCCGCTTCACGCAAACGCTGACCACGACAGAAATTGCAGGGACAAGCAATACGGTGAGAACGACCGTGCAAGACAAAGGTGGATTTAACTTCACCGTGATGCTCGGGAAAATATTTCAGGACCGCTATGACGTGAGCCTCGGGCTCCTTCGTGGGGATGGGGCGGCGACGCTCGGCCTAAATCTCGGGCCTCGTGACAATCTGCAGCAAGTTCAGTTGAAGAGTGATATCTACTTTAGAGCTAAAACGATCAATGGAACCTGGACGGCCCAGTCGGATGCCCGTATCTACGCAATATATCAGCCTATTTCCATTTTTTATCTCACCGGTGGAGTGGAAGGGTTTCGTAAAGTGGATGGTGTTTTCTCGAGCTTTTTTGGGGCGGGAATGCGCTTTGAAGACGAAGATATTAAACTCTTGATGTCTTTCTTGTAATTTTTAGAAATCTATCCTAAAGTCCAAAGACTAAAGTTAAATTAACCAACTTGGTAGTGGCTGTGTGTCAGCAGTTCACCGGAAGAAACTTGTTTTTTTCCCCAAGTAAAGCGGAGTAAAGGCTCAAATGCGCGAAAAAGTAAGACTGATTTCATCAGCAAAAACTGGGTATAGCTACTATACAACTAAAAACAAACAGAAGCAGACGGACAAGATTCAATTGATGAAATATGATCCAGTCGCTCGTAAGCATGTATTGTTCACTGAAACAAAAATGCCATCTCACTCTAAGAAGTAATTAAGGAGATTAATCATGCAAGAAAGTATGCACCCCATTTATCGTGATGTAGTTTTCAAAGATGTTCAGAGCGGTTTCGCATTCCTGACTCGTTCTACGATTCAGACTAAAGAAACTATTGCTTGGGAAGATGGAAAAGAATATCCACTCGCAAAAGTGGAAGTTTCTTCTAAATCTCACCCTTTCTACACGGGTAACGATAAGCGTATCGATACTACCGGCCGCGTAGAAAAGTTCATGAACAAATACAAACACATTAAAAAGTAATTTTGTTCCTCCATTGGTGATGGCCGCGAAAGCGGTAATTGCCTAGGCCCGACTTCTCGCCAAGAAGCCGGGCCTTTTTATTTTTAGAGCTGAGAGCTGGAGAAGTCCTCTAAGCTTTCGAGTTTCTGGTTTATTTTGCTTTGTAAAATTGCGTCAAAAATAAAGTGGAGTCCTAAGATCGATAAAACGACGGCAAGAATCGTATCCGATTCATCAGTGCTTCCTGAAATTTCATTAAAGGTTTGAGCCTTTTGGTACTCAAATACAATCAAGTAAATCCCGCAGGTCAAAAGCGAGTAGAGATAGACTCTCCAGTAGTTGAAGCGCTCTTTCTTCAGAAGGTAATTAATAGTTTTGATTTGCTCGTGTTGCACCACGAGATTCCAAAGGCCGCAAAGCAAAAGAGTAAGAATGAGATCGAGCGCGATATTTCTAGGTTCAGGTTTCATCAATCTCAGAATAACACTAGATCAAGGCCTTAATCCAAAGAAGATTGCGATCTAAAATATAGGTGTTAGTTGCGGCAGAAAGTTTAGGTTTTCCGCAAAAAGACACCGATAATCCCGCTTCTTGCATCATGAGGATGTCATTTGCCCCATCTCCTACGACAATCGTTTCTTCGGCAGTGGCGCCGTAATTGGTTTTCATTTGGCGGACGAGTTTCTGTTTGTATTCCGCATCGACGATGGGGTCTTCCACGGCGCCCGTGAACTTTTCATCATCATCGGTCGTGAGGACGTTCCCAAAAACTTGGTCTAAAAACAGTTGTTTTTGAAAGTGTTTCAGAATGAACTCAAAGCCCCCGCTCACCACTGCGGTTTTTATGTTTTGGAAACGGAAGTGACCGAGGAGCTTCTCTCCGCCCGGACTCACGGAAAGCATGGGGATGATGGCCTCGGCTTGGGCTTTTGGCATTCCTTGGAAAAGACGTACGCGCTCCCGAAGCGAGGCTTTGAAGTCGAGCTCTCCCTGCATGGCCCTTTCGGTGATGTGTGAAACTTTTTCGTAGAGGCCAGAGGTGCGAGCGATTTCGTCGATGACTTCCTCATTAATGAGGGTGCTATCCATATCAAAGCAGATCAATTTTTTGGGTGTCTGGGCTAGAGTGATGCTTTGAAGTGAAATGGCGAACGGGGCCGGCCCTGGGTGAGAACCGGCAAACACTTCACTCCAGACGGCCTCCTTCAGAAGTTCGATGGAATGAGGACGTCCCAAAGGGCGAAGTTCGAATTCAAGTTTCAGGGCTTCTTTGGGCTCGGACAGAAAGTGAGTTTCAATTTTAGAAAAGGAAGCCAGCGGCATGAGTCCCAATTCGGTCAGGTGTAGGTTCACCCAATGGAAAAGACCCTCGAGCTCATGCTGGGAAATGACAGGACTAATCCAAATGAGTTTATAGTTTTCGCTCATGATTGACTAAAATAGTATCCCAAAACAAAACATTCCTTGGCAAGCGGTAACTGCGTTGATAATTCTTGAAATCATGGCACTTTCCACTGAGTCCTATAAAGGCACACGAGATTTTTATCCAAAAGACATGCAGCTTCGAAACTGGATGTTCGGAACCCTTGCTCGCACCGTTCGTTCTTTTGGGTATCTTGAATACGGCGGACCGATGCTCGAGAGTTTTGATCTTTACGCAGCGAAGACCGGTGAGGAGATCGTCAATCAACAGCTTTATCACATGGTCGATCGGGGAGACCGAAAGATTGCGGTCAGGCCTGAGATGACTCCAACCATGGCTCGGATGGTTGCAGCCAAAATCAATGAGCTTGCTCGTCCCATTCGTCTTTTTAGCATTCCCAATTTGTGGCGCTATGAGCGCCCTCAGCGCGGGCGACTTCGTGAGCACTGGCAATTGAATGTGGATGTGCTCGGTGGAGATCCACTGCTCGCAGAGACGGAATTACTCACACTTGCAGTAGAAATCATGCGTGCCTTCCAGGGCGGTGATAAAATGCAGGTGAAGGTGAATCACCGCAAGCTCATGGATGAATTTTTTAGTCGACGGATGGGCCTGACCACTGAGCAAGCGCATAAGGTGGTAAAAGCCATTGATGCAAAAAGCAAAGTGGATGAAGCAAAGTTTAAGGGTTGGCTAATTGAGGCAGGGCTTGCTGAAGAAAAGATTTCTGATTTGAATCGTTTCTTCACTTCAAGTCTGGAAACGATTGCAGCAGAGATGCCTTGCGAGGGAGCGGCTCATCTTCTCAATCTTTTCAAGATGCTTGAAGAATCAGGCGTCAGAGGCCAAGTCGTATTTGATCCAACCATCATGCGTGGGCTTGATTACTACACCGGGACGGTGTTTGAAATTTATGACGTCAGCCCAGAAAATCACCGAGCGATGTTTGGGGGCGGTCGCTATGACAACCTCATGGGTATTTTTGGTAAAGAGGCACTTTCAGGAGTGGGTTTTGGAATGGGCGATGTTTCTCTTCAAAACTTCCTTGAAACCCACGGATTGGTTCCAAAGTTCGATAGTGAAATTGATGTCATGGTCACGCTTCCGAAGGGAGAGATCCGAGGACTTTCTGAAGAGATTGCTAGAGGTCTGCGTGTCTCCGGACTCAATGTCATCACTCCGCTTGCAGTGGGTAGTTTTGGTTCGCAACTGAAGATCGCGAATAAGCATGAAGCAAAAATTGCGGTTCTGTTTGGAGATGATGAGTTAACTCGTGGAGAGGTGATTCTAAAAGTCCTCGGAACGGGTGAGCAAATCAATGTCAAAAAAGAAGAAGTGATCACTCGTGTGATTTCAATCTTAAATGGCAAGGAATGAAATAGGTTAGAGATGATGAAAAATTTTATGGTTTGGCTGAGTCTTGGATTCCTGTGTAGTTTGAATTTACCTCAAAGTTCCTTTTCGAAAACTTTGCAAGCGCCCCGCAAAACAGTCCTTCATTATTTGAAAAATGATGTCCGTTATACCTATGAATCGTTTGATGGTGCCGAGTTCATGGCCTGTTCTCATACGCTTCAAACTGAAGAAAATCCATATGACTGGACCGTTAAATGTGCAGGTGAGAAGGGCGTCGAAAAGCGCTTCACGGTGCATTTGGCCGTGTCTCGCTTCCAGCACTCCACAAAGCCAGAGGTGACCTATGAAGTGCTTTACTGGGTAAATGGAAACGGTGCTTCATCACTCTATGATTTTAATCAAGATGGAATGCTCGTGAATATTGAGTCTGGGCAGAGTCTCATCGGCGAAGACGCAGAGCTCAGGCTTCATTTAAAGCTCGCGACTCAAAAAAACTAAAGCCTACTTGGTTCCTGGCCAGGCCTCTGTTAGCTTAGGGCCTATGAAGACACTCCATATTCAAAAATTGGATCCGGCAGCTAAAGTTCCCACCCGAGCCTACGAGCATGATGCGGGACTTGATTTGTTTGCTTTGGAACGTCATACCCTTCAACCAGGTGAAGGAAGAATTTTTAAAACTGGAATCGCAATCGAAATTAATCCAGGCTTTGTGGGACTAGTTTGGGATCGCTCGTCGATGGGTAAGAAGGGAATTAAAACCATGGGCGGGGTCATTGATTCTGGCTACCGAGGTGAAGTGGGAGTGATTCTTTGGAACATCTCAAAAGAGCCGCAAGAAATCATGTCGGGTGATAAAATCGCCCAACTCCTGATTCAACCGATTTCAACTCCTCAGACTAAAGAAGTGGAGATTCTGTCGAGCTCAGAGCGCGGAGTTGGCGGATTTGGAAGTTCAGGAAAGTAAGAATCATTCACCTAAAGCGAGTTGAGCGAGTCGAATGTGTTCGACTTCTTCAATGGCGATTTGCTTGAAGATCTCTGCGGTGACGGGGTCCACTTTGAGAAGCGTTTCGTAAAACTGCTCTCCAGCGATTCGCCCGCGTTCTTCCGCATTCG
>CAIOKW010000030.1 GCA_903858975.1 Oligoflexia bacterium
AGCCAGAACAGATGTCTAAAGAGCAATTGGAAGCTTATAAAAAGCACCCGGAGGCTTCAGTGAGCATCATCAAAGCTCGGAAGATCGTTGTTCCTGAGATTGTCATGAAAGCGATTCTTCAGCATCATGAACTCTACAATGGCACCGGTTATCCCAATGGTTATTTTGGAGATCGAATCTGCAAAGAAGCGCAGGTCTTATCGCTTGCTGATAAATTTGACTACCTTACTCGACTCAAAGAGGGTCAACCCCTCATGACTCCTAGTCAGGCAGTCGAGCATTTACGCGCCCTTCAGGTCAATGACCCTTCTCGAATTCATTATAATCCTGAGTTACTCAAAAAACTCATGACTTTATTTCCGCAATCTCAAGCAACTACAGAGAACAACCCTTAGTCGAGAAACGGCAACCCCCCTACTCCTGGAAATCGTCCCGAATCCGAAGTCTTGCTTTTCTTCGGCTCACTCGCTTCGCTTGGTCCCGAGAATAAAGATCGGCATCTTGCCTCAACTTAGAGCTACACTCCGTGCAAAATTTCGAAATATTGTGAAGCATCACTGCTGCAGAAGCATAAGACCCATAAGGCGTTCGATCACAGGCTGCGTGCAATCGGAGTGATTGCCCGGTCCAAATACTTTTCTCACCAAAAAAAATTGAACAAAGGGCATGGGGCCAATTACCGTTTTGATCTTCCGTGTGCCGAGCTTCATGAAACAAAGTCATCACTCGAGCAATTTGAGGATGATTGATTTCAGTATAGTTCTTGGTGACCCATATCTTTCGTTTGACTTGAGGGTCCACGCACGCCACCGCACTTGAAGGGCTCCCGCAATCACTGAGCCCAAAATAGCTCACTCGATCTGAGAACCAACGAAGGTAGGTCGACCCACTTACAGGTCCAAAAATTTCCTGATGGAGGCTCGAGGCACGCTCACCTGAAATCAGCTCGATCGAACGAAAATCTCCCAAAACTTGATCTCGAAGTCCTGGGCTCACCTCCGCATCAAATTGTAAATCCATTGCATTTGCGTACAAAGGTAACAGCATCAATCCTAGAAATGACAAAAGCCTCATTCCTAAAATTCTACACAAATCAGCTATAAAAACTAGTTCCTAAATGGCTTCTTCGGAAGATCATTGAGCTCACTCATGAGCGCCAAAATGTCATCGATTTTCATTACTTCAGACTCTTTTGCTCCATACTTACGAACGGCAAATGAATCCTCCGCCATCTCCCGATCTCCCGCAACGAGCATCATCGGAATCTTCTGCATTTGGGCTTCACGGGTCTTGAGACCCATTTTTTCATTTCGATCATCTACTTCAAAGCGGACCCCTAATGCCTTTAGCTTTTTACCCATTTCCGCACAGAACTCATTATGGGCCTCAGTGATCGGAATCACCCGACACTGAATCGGAGCAAGCCAAAATGGAAATGCTCCCGCTACGTGTTCAATAAAAACTCCCATAAAGCGTTCCAAAGAACCCAAAACCGCTTTATGAATCACGACCGGTCTATGAGCCGCGTTGTCGGAACCCACATACGAGCAATCAAAACGTTCAGGTAAATTGAAATCGAGCTGCACGGTTGCAAGCTGCCACTTTCTCTTCAGCGCATCTTTTACTTTAATATCAATTTTAGGACCGTAGAAAGCACCACCGCCTTCATCGATTCCATACTTACGACCCATTTTATCAAGAATACGCTTCAATCCAGCTTCGGCTTGATCCCAAACCTCATCCGAACCAATTCGTTTTTCAGGACGGGTCGATAGAAAAATCTCAAGATCATCTACGTTGAAATCAAAAACTGTATAGGTCTTTAGAACCATATCGATGATCTTATCAATCTCATTCTCAACCTGATCAAGCGTACAGTACACGTGCGCATCATCCTGGCAAAAAGTCCGAACCCGTGTGAGACCAGCAGTCACGCCCGACAATTCATTCCGATGAAGACGGCCAAAGTCTGCGAAACGCAAGGGCAGATCACGATAGGAGCGTTTGTGCGCAGAAAAAATAAAAGTAGAAGCCGGGCAGTTCATTGGCTTCACGGCATACTCACGCTCCTGCGAAGGAGCCTTTGCAGCATCTTTACTGGCATTTGCAGCATCTACGCCTTTCGCTACGAAGAACATGTCATCTTTATAATTATCGTAATGACCTGAGGTCTTCCAAAGAACTGTATCAAAAATCTGGGGGGTGATGACTTCATCGTAACTGTAGTACGCGTACATATCTCGAACGTATTGCACTAGACGATTGTAAACGACAGTTCCCTTTGGATGAAAAAATGGACTCGCGGGTGCTTCAGGATGAAATGCAAAAAGATC
>CAIOKW010000031.1 GCA_903858975.1 Oligoflexia bacterium
CCATTCAAGCCGGAATGGGAGCTCAAAGAGATGTGGAGTTTCCAGCGGGATCCGGTACCGGTTGGCTGAAACACAACTCCCACTGTGAAACCGATGGCTCAGCAATTCCAAGCGTTGGTCCTACTGTTTTTTATCAGAGAATTTTATCGAAAAAAGACAGTCCCTGGAGCTGCGCATTTCGCGTTTTTGATCCTGATATCGATGATGATCCAAATGGCGCCCCCGATACTTTTTACTTCGGTGTAAACGCTGACTTATCTACCCGTGTCTTCATGGGGGCATCGCTCCTTTCTATTAACCCTAACGCATTTCCAGTTCCCACTCCGGGATTTGATGTGGCTCCTACTTTTATTTGGCCCCCCCTTGATCCCTACACCATAGATAACCCCAAACTCATCAAAGCCCTCACTGAAACTCTGGACTGCCCCGGTCACCGCCGCTGCGGAATCGGACTCACCCAAGTCGTAATCGATAATGCTGTAAAGCAAGCTGCTGAAAAATTGGCGGAACAAACCTTCACTTATGGGATTACGATTTTTGATCGCCCCCTCAATGGCCAGTCTAATTCCTACCAACTTTCTCGAAAGGTTCAATTTGAACCGAACCCGCCCCTTCTCGTAAATTACGCCACTCCGAGTCCAAGCCCATTTGCTGCGCCATTCAATGATCCCGCTTATTTGGATCTTAGCATCGGTCAAACCACCAATACACTTACTGGTGAATTGATCCATACTCGTACGGATACCTATGTAAATGAGATTTTTTATGCAGCGAAGCCCTACAACACCCCAGCTCCAGGTGCGACTCCTGATCCAAGCATTGTTGGATTTGATCTTTCACTCCTCGACAATTCAAGCACTGGAGGAACAAACCGCGCAGTATTTTCACTGAAAGACATCAACGGCGTTCCTTACTCAATGAGCCCTTACTTCACGCGTCCTCATGCACTTTGCGATAGCAGCACGCCCGTAGATAACGGCACTCATTGCTTAGGTGGATTTGGCCTTACCTTTTCTGCTGGATCGATCGATCCTGATCCAGGAAATGGAAGCGCTGGAAACCTCGTAATCCTCAGTAACTCACTTCGAATGTTTGATAGTTCGATGTTTGACCATCCCCATGAATATGACAACGCCTGTAGCTTAAGTGAAAACAATGTGGGATTTGATCCTCCCCTCAGCGGCACGCCACGCCCTGATGGAAAGCATTTCATTACCTGGGACCAAAGGAGCATCACTGGTGGTTACGGAGGGAATATAACCGCTTTTGCAAAAAACTTAGTCGGCAACGCAGTTCCAGCGACCTATACTTGGTCATTTGCCACTCCATCCCCAGCCCCAGCGGCCCGAGCGGCTGGAGGCGCTTGGGTATTTGAAATCGATGCAATCGATTATGACAACGTTAATTTGAACTCAAGCGAACCTTCTGACCCCATCTATTTGTCGTTCGAAACAGATATTTCGAATGGTAGTTATATTCGATACTGTAACCCAGTTACTCCGAATCAAGATTCAAGGCGTGGCTACACTTATTCTAATACCAGCACTAATCCTGCAACTAACAATGCGAAAGACCCCGACACCTGTCTCAGCTGGGATTCAACGCCGCCAAGCCAAATGCAGCCTATGTTTGTTTACTATCAAGGGAAGGATGATGTGACCTCCCAGAAAGTTACTCGAAAGCTGGTCTACCATCGACTCAGAGTAATGTGGACCCCAAAAGACCAGGGCTATAGCAATAAAAATGATGATTTAGATCCTCCCGGACTGATTCGAAATCTCATTAAAAATCTTAAAATCAGTGGGAACGTCTATAAGTATTCGTCAATTCAGAATGATCGAACTCGCGATAAAACAGAGCCCTTCATTGACCCCGTTACTTTTCAAAAATCCACTTTACCTTTATACGCTGAACGTAAAGAGATGAAGCCTTGCCTTACGGGCATCACGAATAATACTCAAACTAAACTCACCTACGAGAACGCCAGCGCAAAGCCAAAGGTTGCATTCTCTGTAATTGACCCCAATCGTGTTTTAGGCGTGGATGGCGCGCTTACCGGGAGCACCGAAGCAGAGTTCTCTTTGGTGAAGAGCACGACCCTGGATGACCTTGAGTTACTCAAATTCATTCCCTATACGATTGATTGTACAACCCCAGAGACTCGCAACCTTTCATTTTTCGGGATAAATTACAAATGGAACGCCCCCTGGAAAGCAAATGCAAGTGTAAGTTCGTATGATGTTTTTTATAAACCTCATAATGGTTTACCGTTTAGCCAGCCCCCCGGTGGGTCCTGGAGCCAAATCACTGGACTCACCTCCAATCAGCAATTGATTAGAAATCTTCCTGCTTATCAAAGTTTTGATCTTGCAAATATTGCGTACTTTTCAGACGGTTCACAGCTCGTATCACCCGTCATTTCCATTTCGGCTAACGTGACCCCAACTCCCGTGCCTAACGCAACCCCAGCAGTCGCCAACCTACCCGCGGTTTGGTACAGCTCACAAACGGATGCTTCTCAACCGAAAATTCGATTTAAAAGTAGCTGGGCTGATACGGCCGGAATGTGCGTTCAACATCTTTTTACTCCAGCCTTGGATGCGGCAAATATTCCGTTCAATGCGGTTTGGAAAATCAGTCGTACGGACATGACGGATACGTCTGCTATCCTTTTAAATTCGGCAGACTTCCAAACCTGTACTGGATATCCCGGCTACGTAATGCTTCCCAATCAGAAACATCTTTTATTTGGAGTAAAAAACCTCCTCACTTGCCAGCACGCCCTGAACTCTACCTTCGCGATTGCGAGCGGACTTCAAGCAAAGGTTGCCTTCATCATAGATCCCACTTCGACATTTATGGGTGGACTCAATTCACCTGTGCCAGACGTGAGTACGTATCGAATAGATTGGTTTCCAAGCATTTATCAGGCTAACTTTGGACCGGGAACCACATCCACTCCAGATCCTAATTCTAAGAGTGAACTCGTATTTAACGTGAGTGCAATTAACACATTCAAGTATGATACAGACTCGTTACCTACATCGGGCACCTATGGAAGAACCACTTTTGTAGGTTTTGCTACTGACATCAATGGTAACGCCATTCCAGGCTATAGCAATAGCCCAAGCACTGCCGTGACGGCGGATGCACTCATTAAGTACACCGGTGCGACACCGACTCCAGTTCCGGTAACGACTCCAAATCTTTTCGACTATGCAATTCGCGTGGGGGATACCGACTCACAACCCGTCTCCATAGCCATTACCGCTCCGACCCCAGATGTGAGTGCGATTCCTGCTCCGCAATCTTTTTATCGGATTAAAAATGAATCAACGATGCAAATCTTTTCTTGGGCACCCATTGACCCCATTTCTACGGGCGCCCCCCTTCCCACTGCAACACCGAGCATTGTCCAGTTTCCTTTTAAGGCGACCGATATCCTCACTTCGATGCAGGCTACTAACGTTGAGAACGATCCCTATGATGTCATGTCCTTCGCCCTCGCATCTCCTACACCCATGATTACACCCACTCCTGTGGCGACTCCCTACCTTACAAAATTTGGAACGCGGACGAATTGCACTGATTTTCCAACGGCTGTTGCAGCCTCGGGCACAATCCCAGCGATTCCGGCTTATCCGGACGCGAGCCGACTCACTCAAGATCAACTGAAAGATTTCAAGCAATGCACAATGAATTGGTCGAACTATGGAAAGGATGGGGGACAGAAGTTTGTTTATAACCTCTGGGTTCAAGATAATCCGAGCAGTAATCCGAATGCGACTCCCACCGCGACTCCGGGGTACGGAGGCGGGCTTAACATTGGGGCAACTTACATGACTAATGGCCCAGTCACGAAGTTCACCGTGGAGCTTTACAGTCTTGAAGTCAATAAAGCTCCATTCTTCACCTCGAATGCGACGTCAACCACTCCCCTGAGTAATCAGTATGGTGTGACCGGAAGTGCTTGGTCGAACGTTTTTCCCGCAAGCGGAGGTTTAAAACCTGCTTGCAGTGGTACAGTGGCTAATAAATTTATTTGCCCCACAGCAACTCCGACAAAACAGGTTTTAAATGGTGATAGCAGCATCAAAACCAATGGCGATATTCTTTGGAATAGTGGAACGCCAGTGCCCTTAATTGAAGGCACTAATCAATCTTTCTCAATCTTCGTTAAGGACCGCGCCAATCTTGATAAGCTTCGCACGCTCTCTGTTGTGACCCCTCCAACCCAGGTCCTGATTGCGGATGGCCCACACGCGGGGACCCTGTATTCTGTGGATTCTTTCGTAAATAGTAAGATCAACTGGAAACCGGTAGCAACACCTTCTCCAGACCCACTCGACTCTACTAAACAAATTGGTACTCTCACCATTACTTTTGATTGGACGCCATCAGATACTGAAGCACACTACCTTTCCAATCAGGGCGGATTTTTAATTCCGATTACGGTAACGGATCAAGCCTCTGATCCTTCAAATGGGGAGACCGGGTTTCCGAAGAGTTTTATTTCAGATGCCATTAAAAGTACGATCTGGGTCTGGTGCACTTTAGATGTAGTCAATAAAACTCCAACCCTGGTGATGCAAGACTCCTTAGGAAATAAAGGCGCAATATTTAGTGCCCAAGCGGGATCCACTTCCCCGCTCGTGATCACCGCTTCTGTCCAAGATTTTGATACCGCTCGCTGGGATGATGGAACGAGCACCGAACAACAGTTATCTTTTAACTTAAATTTCCCCGCACTTCCTTCATTTGTTACCGTTCTTAGCACTTCTGCCGTCACCAAAGTTCCAGCCTCTGGAACGGCAGCGGCCTACTTGACTCAAAGTAAGCAAATCAAAGTGAATCCTCAGACTTCAGATATGGCGAACAGCCCGTACTCGCTCAGCGTTACTTCAGATGATCCGGGTGATACGTCCATCGGACGCGCACAAAACCCAGACGCCAGCGTCCCCTACCCTCGTGCAAAATCCCAAAATGGCCTTTTAGGATTTACACTGAACGTTACAGGAAAGCCTTCGTTTAACTCTCCTCCGATTGCTGATACTTCTGCCGCTCCTCCATCGGGGGCTCGCGTTTTGTTAAACAACCTGGCCACCGCTGCACCAACACCGAACTACGCCAAAGTGAGCGGCTTCCCAGTGATTCCGTTTTATTATCCAATGTCCGTTTCGATCAGTAGGCCATCGGAACGAACTGCCGCCAATTCGACCAAGAATTTTTTTATGGGTATTATCGTGAAAGGCCCGACCCCTACACCGGCTCCGACCTATAAATCGCTTCCACTTGCAAACGTGAAAGATGGGGCTGGTTTTTACGTCAATGAAAACTACATTTTAAAGGCTGGTAACAGTACCTTTGGCGCGAGCAATTCAAACGAAAGTCGAATGATCAATCTCGGTGCCATAGTCGACTCGGGAAATTGTAGTAGCGTAAGAAATCGAATCGATACCACAACGGCCACCCAATACACTTTGTATCGAATTAAAGAGAGCGTTGGCACGACGGGCACACCGGACTATTGCAACGTCAACGCAAGCAATGCCGACAAGAACCTTGCGACCGTAAGCTTCATCCATACCGTTTATGCAAATGCTCCGAGCTTGCCAAGCATTACATCCACTCAGATTGATCGGTATTCTCCGGGCGTTATCTCAGGAGCTGCTGCCCTGACGGCCTCCAAGGTCAATCAAGAATACCAAGATTTTAGCAAGCGCTGTACCTACTGTCAGGGGATTAATCCGACCAATAATGGGACCCTCACCCTAAGCTCCGGAGCGATTACCGCATTCAACGTAGGTGGCGCACTGACCTATCAGACCACAACCAGTCAGCAAATGAGCTTCACCGTGAATGCTGCCAATCAAATCACAAAAGAGTTTCAAGACACCAATCCAAATCTGGCGCCCGTTGCTAGCAGGAAATTGGAAGTTACGGCACTGAAGGGCGAAAAGCTTTTCTTTAAGGCAAATCTCTCCACCACTCCTGCAGCATCAGGCCCGCGCCTTCAAGCGAGATGGTATGTGAACGGGTGCCTCGTGGATAATAGGGCAATTGAGTCCAACTATGCGGCCTATTCCATGATGGTCCCAAATGCCGGCTCTGGGGTAAATAATGATTGCTCCGGGCAGTATGATCGAGGCGATGCAAACTCAGATGATCTCGGCATGATTCGAGTACGTCTTGCGATTGTAAATGATACCGAAGCTTTCGGAACAAACTCAGACGGAAGCACTGTGGGATATGCATTCAACGTAAAAATCATTAACACCTCTCCATTCATTCAACTTACTACCAACAACTTAAGAGCATCTCCGATCCCGAACCTTTCAACGAGCTCAGTGAAGTTTCTACTCCCATTCTCTGGTAACGGTAAAAATCTTTTCGCCCTGACTGATCGCGCGGGCTCTTCAACCACGGTTCGCATTCGTGAATTCGACAAATCTGGTGGCTTGAATGCTGCTGGACTCGCATCAAACTTAGGGTGTACCGGTTTTGGAGCGGATGCAAACTGGATGGGAATTGCACCAAACTCCTCGAACTTAAGTGTTGCAATCGGTACCGGATTTGCAGGCAATGGATCTAGCCTTTCAAGTGCGTATCCCGTGTCAGCTCCAAGCCTCAGCATTTACGGGAATAAGAATAATACCTGCTTTAATTCGTCGATCCCTTATAGCAACGGTTCTCCCATCAATGCGGCGGCCAGCAATACCGGATCCATTCAAGCGGCTGGATCCACTTTGGCGTACTCCTCAAGCGTCGCGAGCTCTAGAGGTGCGGCGGTTTGGAATTCAGGAAGCACCTCGTATTTGATTGACGGAAATAATTCCAGCAGTAGCTTTTGGGATACCTCGTATCCAATTTATGGAATTTCTGGATTTGCGACTCAAATCTACACCAGCATGCCTGCAGCATTTAGCAGTTATTCGAATAATATCGTCCAGAAAAACATTGTTGCCGGAAACATGCTCGTCCAATTTGTGGGTCTGGATCCGAGCAAAAGTACAAACTCTCGCGGTTTTGTCTTGATCAGTGACCTATCAACGAGCGGCCGCACTGTGTCCGCAAGCAATACTCGCTCGATTGAGTTCGGTGATACAGGTGCGGCCGGCAATTCACTCTGCAGTTATGCGGATGGAAGCACAAATCCAAATACGGTTTATCCGATCGATGGAGTTTATGAGCCGCTCTCTCAAACGCTTTTCGTTTTAGCGACCGATACTAATTCATCTTCCGTCGGACGCCTTTATGAAATTACGAACCTCAGCACTACGCCGAGTTGTCGGTTTATTTCGAGCGCTTTGGCCGCTCCCTCTAAGAAAAACTCAGAACATAATACCTCACTCAACAAACTCGTCATTGATAGCAACAATGGGCTCCTTTGGGGCGCCATTAGCCCAGGGGGTATGGGCGTCGGCCAGCTCTTTTCTTATGACTTTATCTCTAAGAGGGATCCAGCGTCGTCAATAGTTAACCTCTCTTTTTCACCGCATTCCATTATTCTTTCTCCGAGCATTAATGCGGTCCATGTTTTTAGTAACATCTACAATGGCACCAATCCATCGCTCATACCAACTCTTTACAGAGTCTGGTAAGGGGCCCATACTGTTCTCATGAAGGCTAAAAAGATCATTCTCGGCAGTACCCTTACCCTTGTACTCGCGAGCTCAGGTTTATTTATTTACTTGAGACACAAACAAAAAATTGCTCAGAGCGAAAAAACCGTTGAACAGATTTTTAAGGAACGCTCTGATCTCTCCAAAACTTATCTCACCAACCCCCTAGCTCAATTCATTCTTACTAAAAACTGGGATGCCCTTTCAACCCAGTACCAACCCGAGAAACAATCAGCACTCTTGAGCAACATTATTCGGGCCATCTTCATTCAAAATCGAATGGCTGAGTTTAGTCCGAAGGACCAAGAAAGACTTTTAGAGCTTCTTTTGAAGAGTTTCGAGGCTAACCCGAGTAAGCCGAGCCACGAAATGGGATTAATGCTCACCCAAATGGAGCGACTTTTACCCCCCCCTCCGGGTTCTCCATCAGAAAAGAAACTCATGAGTTATTTAAGTGGCGAGAACCAGGACCTGCGAATCCTGGCGATCCGAAAGCTTGTGGCACAGGAATTAAACCCTAGACCCGAAGCCATTCAAGCCCTGGTAAAGCTAACCAAAGGAGGCTCTCAGCACATCTCATCCTCAGAGATCATCACCCTGATTGATGAAATGCGGAACACCACAAAGAAAGGGGAGGTCTTAAAGCACCTCCTCAGTGGCTTTGACCAACTTCCGTCCGACATGAAGCCCCTTACCCTCGTGATCTTCTCTCGCAATATGAAGCTCAATCCAGACTCACTGAAAAAGGTGCGTGCAATTCTTGGCCAATATCTTAAAGCGTCAAAGATTCTAGAGAATGAGTGCGCCCTCCGCTCAATCTTACCCCTAAACGACTTCAAACCCTTCACACCCGAGGAAAAAGGCAAAATTGTCAATCTTTTGACCGCTATTCCGGAGGCCAATCGCACTCCCTTTGTGCGAGCTAAGTCTGAAGAAATCATTAAGATTTTCCAGCCCTCGATTTAAATTAAAGTTCCCTCTCGAGCACTCCGAGGAGTGTCTAGGATGGAAACACTCTATCGTTACTTAATGTTCTTAATGGTTCTGACGGCCGGCACACTCCAAGCGGAGTATGCGGGAGCGTCGGATTTGTACTCAGCGTCCGACGTTCAACACTTTGAACAGGCCTATGAGGATTGGACAGCACAGCTGGTGCGAGGACTTGACTCAAAACTCAAGTTCACGGTCATCACTCAAGTTCAGTTTAGCCAAAACCCAGAGAAGCTGGAAGCGTTCGAAGACGCAAGGGCCTCAAACCATCTCCCAGGATTACCGGATGTGGCTGACCCTATTTATTCGAATCCTACCGATAGTCCGCTCTACACGCTTGCCGAAAAGAAGATCATCAAAATTTATTTTCAATCTCCGATCAGCGCAAATGAAGAACGCGTGATCCGTGAAATCATCAACGTAAAATTGAAGCTTTCGAATAATGACTCTCTTCAAATCGAAAACACAGATGCACCCACTCCAAGCACGAAGGGTACTCCGTTTTCAAAACGACGCGCCCTTGCAACGGCGTCTTTTTTATTGGGTGCGCTCCTCCTTTGTGGCGCCCTCTTTAAGCAAAAATTTAACCTGAAGAAAATTAATCTTTTCAAAAAGGCGGCTCCAAAGAAGGAACTACCTATCACCGCTCTTGCCATTACGCCAGCCACCCAAATCATGAACGCAAAAGGAGCGACCCTGCGAGAGGCCGTCGCGAATGAAAAAGTAGAAGTCATTGCTAAAGCAAGTTTGAACGCGACTCGCGAATTCTCAAATCAAGTTTTAGGTGAAATGAGCCAAGAAAAATTTGATTTAGTGAATCAATGGATTGAGCGAAACAAAAAGAAGGTGAGCGCGAAAGATTCGAACTATTCACGCCTCCTGCTCGCCGCACGCCTACAACAGATCAATAACCGTTTAGTATTAAAATCAATCGAGTCCTACGGAGAGTTGCGCGCCATGAGGAAAAAGATCAATGAAGTTCGCGAGGTTTCACCATGAATTTAAAGAAACGTTACAAAGTAGCTCTATTCTTCTTATTAAGTCTTTGTCTTGCTCAGGCCACACTGGTCCTCAGTTTTGCACAAGAGGGCGGCGGAGCGATTCGTGAAGAGACCACCACTCTTGAAAACATCTATCAAGAAAAAGTGCGCAGCATCCTCAATAACTTAATGACCCCTGAGGACTACACACTCGTCATCAGCGCGACGATTCGCAATGACGAACAAAAACTAAAAGAATACTCGGCTGCCTCTGAACGAAAGTTCCTCCCAGGCCTTCCCGTTCAAGACCCGGCTGGATACAGTGAAACCAACAATATTTTACTCGACCTCAAACAAAAACTTGAAATTCAAGTCATCTTGACTGAAAACGTCCCGGCCGACCGAGACAATCTCGTTCGCGACATCATTAAAACAAAGCTTCACTTGAACGAAGAAACCGGTGACTCGATTGCGGTTGTGAGGGCTGCAAGAAATGTAGCCATTCCTAAGTCGCCTGAATCTCCAAAACTTCCTGAACTTTCTGCAAAAATGATCGCCTTTTGGATCATCGTCTGCATGATTGTTTTGACCGGTATCCTCTTTTGGTTCCAGCGCCGCAAAGAGAAGGAAAAAGAGGCGGAACGCGCAGAACAAGCCGTATTGATCGAGCAAAAGAAGCTTGCCGATGAAGAAGCAAAAGCAGACGCAGATGCAAAAGCCGCAGCTGAAGATCTGGTGGAAGACCCTTACCGCGAGCCCCTGTCCCAGGACCGCCGCGTGGAAGTGGAAGCTAAGTTTGCGACTGAAAAAGAAGCAGTATTTGCTCTTTGCCGAGCTTACGCTGCGATCGTGACTCGCGCTTTCGAAGAATTTATTACCCAAGGGCATGTGAACGAAGCAGTAACCGTTTTAGAGGCACTGGGCTGGAATGACTCAAAAGCTCTGTTCAAAGATATGGATCCACGCTTTTGGAGTAAGGTGGGTGCTGCGCTCAGAACCCGTCAAACGGAGCCAAGCTTAGTGGAAGCGTTTAAAGCAGTCTCTTTCTTTCATCGCTTTGCTCTTTCGTTTGTTCTTGAGCGTACGGCGAAGGAAGATGGAAACCCTTTCACCTTCGTATTTAAATTAAATTCGCACGAGCGTCTTGATCTCTTGATGCAGGAAAAAGCAGAGAGTATTGCCCTAATCGGCGTCTACTGCTCCGGTCCTCAATTGAGCGAATTGCTTCAAGGCCTAGAACCAGAAAAGCAAAATGACGTTCTCTTTAACCTCACCAAGATTAAGCAATTGCCTGAATCTGAGATTAAAGATGGTGTTAAAAACTTCCTTTCACGACTTGAAAGCATTAAAGAGGCGCCTTCAGTCTACGCTGACGGACCAATGCTTGCAGCTGACTTCTTAAGAAGCTTGCCTGCAGGTCGCGAAGAAGAGTTAGTGCAATTCTTGATGGCAGATCACCCGACTGAGGGAGAGAAGCTTCGCAAAGTAAGAGTCCTCTTCCAAGATGTGCCTTACTATCCTCAAGACCTGACTCGAAGAATTATTGAAGGCTTCGAGGCAGAAGAGCTCTTAAAGGCACTTGCGGGCTACGATGCAGGATTTGTAGAATCATTCCTCTCTCTTCTTCCGACGAAGAAGGCTCTTATGATTCAAAACGACCTTTTTCACATGACCGACACGCCTCCCACCTCACAGTGTGCTGAGGCGAGACGTAAGATTTGTCTGAAGGTGGAAGAAGAGTTTGAACAACAACGTTTTAGCTTGGCTGACTTCTGGAAGGGCCAGGAATCTACTGAGGTCGCCGCACCCCCAAGTGAAGAAGTGACTCAAGAAATTGACAGTGAAGTAACAGGCTACGAATCAGATGACGATGGCCAAGGCCAAGCCGCTTAGAAAGATTTGAAGGAGAAAGACCATGAACATAGCTGGATTATTTGGAATTATCAGTGCACTGAGTGTCGTAACATTCGTGATCTCGAGTTCGACCAAGAATGCGAAAGTGTTCCTGGATCCTCACGGAGCGGTCATCGTTCTCGGGGGTACACTCACGGTCGCGCTCCTTTGCTTCCCGTTTAATCGATTGTTTCAGGCAATGAAAATTGTCATTGGCGCGATGCTGGGCCGAAATGAGAATGACTACGTAGAGATGATCGATACCATTGTGAATACCTCACAAGTGTATCGAACCAATCCGAAGTCATCTTTGGATCAAATTCCAGAGAACGCACACCCCTTCTTTAGAGAAGGAATGCAGATGCTCGTTGAATACGGGTTTAACTCAGAAGACTTAGATCGCATTCTTCAGAATAATATCGATGGTAAGAAGAAACGTGATCATGATGAAGTCAAAGTCTGGCACACTATTTCCCGCTTTCCACCTGCATTCGGACTCTTGGGAGCGACCGTCGGTATGATTTCACTTCTTCAAACACTCGGTGAGCCGGGCGCACAGGATCGAATCGGACCCGCGATGGCGACCGCTCTCGTTGCGACCTTCTACGGCTTGATTTTCGCGAACTTAGTCTTTATTCCGATTGCAGAAAAAGTACATGAAATTGCATCCCAAGATGCGGTGATGAGAAACTTGATTAAAGAGGGTATCCTCATGATTCAAGAAAAGCGTCACCCACTTCTGATTTCTGAATACTTGAAATCGTTCTTAGCCGCGAAGGATCGTTCCGGAGCGCCAGGAGAATCAGGTTCATCTGGAGCTAAAAACGCAGCCTAATTGGGGACCATTATGAAGAATCCACCCGTAAACAAAACAAACGAGGCTCCTGAATCGGTGGCACACAAAAAAGTGCACCACCGAAGAAAAGCGGATCATGGCGGCGGCGAAGCGGCGATGGCCCACGATGAGTCGAACTGGCTTGTGTCTTATGCAGACATGATGACACTCCTGTTTGGGTTCTTCGTTCTCATGTACTCCTTTAGTCGAGTCGATGAAAAGAAGTTTGAAATCGTCAGGAAAGATGTCGCTCGTTATTTTGGCGGTCAGGTGAAAATGAGCCCTACCGTGAAGAAGACGGAGGCAGAGATCCAAGACATTATTTCTTCAGCAGGCCTCGACAAAAAGGTCCAAGTGATTGCGCGGGATTCGGAGCTGGAGCTGCGCTTTAATGGCAGTCTTCACTTCACTCCTGGCACCGCAAACCTCACTTCTGAGTCTTCATTTGTATTGAACAAACTGATTGATAGCATTAAGCGCAACATTAAGGCGGATCTAGTCACAGTAGAAGGCCACACGGATGACAGCCCGATCAATACTCCGGTTTTCCCATCAAACTGGGAGCTTTCCTCGGGTCGCGCATCAAGCGTGGTTCGTGAATTTGAGAAGTATGGCTTTGATCCATCGAAGTTGACCGCTAAGGGTTACGGTTCTTCTCGTCCCCTTTCGCCTAACCGCGACAGTAAGGGAGAGCCGATTACTGAAAACCAAGAAGCCAACCGTCGCGTGATCGTGAATATCGCATTCACCCACGATATGGATGATGCCATTCGGGCGCTGAAGACCGGGCAATTTACTTCTGCAGATGCCGCCGAAACCGACAAGAGCAGAACTCCGCTCATTCACCAGGGCGAGGGCGAACCCACCTGGAACGAAAAAGTGGCTCACGATATCAGTATGACTCAGGATAAACTGAAGCTCGCTGAGGAACGTTTAAAGGAAACCGAAGAACGCGCTCGCGCTGCTCGCTCACTTGCCGAAATGCAAGGCCGATTGAAGCAAGTTGAAAATAGAATTGTAAATTCTGAGGGCGAAGCGATGAGGTATCTCTCGCAGGCTACCGATGGAAAGCAGCAACGTATGCCGGCTTCACAAAAACCGAAAGCAAAAGCCAAGGCTAAGCCAAAGGCGAAGGCTGCACCAAAAGTCGCACCGAAAGCTCCAGCGGAACCTGCTGCTCAATAAAAGTTTGTGGAAAACCCAGTGAGGATTTCGATCCCGTTATAACTGACCACTCCAGTAGTTTGCTCTTGGTCTTTCCAGGCCGCGAAGCGGTAGTGGAGACCTAAGAATGCAATCAGGTCACGGGACATCGGATAATCCACCCCTGCTCCAAAGGACATCTCGACCGTCTTTGCAGCAAAATAGGGCCACTTACCCGGAAAGGGATACGTGGGATCCGTCGTTGCAGGAACGCTTGAAATCGAGATCTTCGTCGGCGTCATACTAAATTGAAAATAAGGACTGATTCTGGTTTTCACGAGTTCAGAAAAATCCTCTCTTACCTCTCGGCTGGATGACAGCCCCATAGGGTAGAGAATTCCCGTTAATCCAATTCCGGCAATCGACACAAATCCGTATTTACTTCCGAGATCAGCCAGGAAGTTAAATCCAAGACGCATTCGAACCGAGGGCACATCCCACATAAACATGGGATTGATGGTAATGAAGTTTCCAAGGGGGGTCGGATCCGGGAAGATCGTACCTGCCGTGAACTTGAGCGGCGAGATCCCAAGCCCCATCCGAAAGGTCGGCACATCAATCAGCGCATGCGCTGGAGCGGCAAGGGAGAGTGTCAAAAAAATGGCAAATAGGTGATATTTGAAAAGTTTCACTTAAATTAAAGTCTAGTGGCGATCCGTCGATACAGTCAATAGGGCATAGAAAAGCTTTGCCCATGGAGACTGAACCAGATGCTAACAAAAAATATTCTACTCGCCCTCGGCGCTTTCGGGATCGCACTCTCCCAAGTGGGATGTACCACCAAGTATACGGTTAGAACCTATCCGGCCGGTGCCCAGGTTTATACTCGAGATCTGAACTCTAACGAGAAGAAACTCGTGGGTGTGAGTCCGGTTGAGATTGCGGGTGAGGCCAAGCTGGGAGACGTCTTCTTCCTCGTCGTTGAAAAACAAAATTACAAACCCAAAGAGATCCTCGTTCGTGCATCGGAGGGTGAAACTCTTTCGATTAGCGCCAAATTGGACCCTATGTCCCTAGATGAGATGGATGCAGCGAGCAAGCTTGCGAAGAAGGAAGACGATAAAAAGGATCCCCAGCAGCCGCCTCAAGACCCGAAGAAGAAGAAGGACAAAGAGCTAGAAGACCTGATCGAAGAGCTCAAGTTGCGTGTAGCCCTCCTTGAAAACACCACCAGCTTCTACAAAGATGCGATGTTCTCTTCTCGCTTCACAGGCAATGGACAGGCAAAGTTTGATCGCGATCGTAATGATAAAGTAATCGAGAACATGTTCTATGCCCAGCAAGCGATTACCGGAAAAGATTTTGCTAAAGCGACCAAGTTAATTGACGACGCACTGGAGCAGGATGAATACCTCGCTCAGGCTTGGTTACTCAAAGGATCGATGAAATATCTTCAAAGTGACTTCCAAGGCGCAAAAGCCGCTTGGGAGCGCTGTCTGAAAATTGACCCTTACGATAAGGTTGCTTACAACTACTTGGGCCGCGTTTACGAAAAGCTCGGACTCCCCAGACTCGATAAACCTGCAGCAGCCCTTCGCTATCCGGCTTCAATGGTGGATATCGAGAAGAAAAAACCTAAATCCGGTGGCGCTAAAAATCCTTAGAGTTCTGCGCCTGATCTGACATACTAGGGATGTGAGACACATCCTAAAAGTCCTCATCGCATTTGTGATATTAAGCCCTTCCGCTTATGCCGTAAAAACCGCATCTTCATTTGATGTGAGCTATGGAATGGCAAACCTCACCATCAATGCCTTTGGAAGTGATGGAACCCTCGCCGAATCCCGAGGACTGAATTCAAAGACCGGCTTTCAAGTGGATTATAACGTGGCCATGTTTGATTACCGAACGGTTGCGACGCTTTCATTTGCTCAATATCAATCCTCCAACATTGGAGACGTGCCACTGACCCGACTTGGAATTGGGGGCAGTTACCACTTTTTTCGCGTCAATGGACAGCGAATGCTCATGGATACGGACGTCGAGAGCAAGGTATGGGGCGTTTCCCCCGCTCTCGAAGTCACGCTCGGAATCAATAAGCTTTCCATCAATGATTCTGCAAGCTTCCACTTTACCTCCTCCTTGGTCGACATTACCCCTCGCCTCTTGGTTGAAGTTCCGATGACCTCAAGCCTCCTTCTCATGCTTCGAGCCGGCTATTTCGCAACTCTGCTCTCGAGCTCTAGTCCCTATAAAATCAAGCTGAGTGGGCTCGTTTTAAATCTGGGCTTTAAGCTCACCACCCTCTAAAAACTTCGATTTCATTCAACTAAATCGCTTTATTTGACAAAATTGCCGCACCGCGCTAAGATGCGTCACCATGATTTTCCACGAACCGCGCGGCCCCACTTTTAGAACCCTGCTCCTCACCCCCTTGTTCACACTAGGATTCCTCTTTCTTTCGCATCCGAGCTTCGCAGCCCAGAATTCCTGCCCAGTTCCCCTTCATGAAGAACAAAGTGCTCCCGCTGTGGATCTCATTCAAAATGATTTGCCCATCGACCGAGATCAGTTACTGGATCAAATCAAAAATGGCTTTGACTCATCCACGCTTGAACCTCAGCTCAGTAATATTTATCGCGGCCAAGAACAAGCACTCGTCCAATTTGCAGCCCTCCCCTATCCAGAAAAAGAAGAGTCCGTGAATTTTGCAAATGGGCTTCCGGGCGTTGATGGGTTGGTTCGCGCGCGCGTGTTTTCAGATTCAAACCCAAATGTGTTTTTTCAAATGAACTTTAGCTTGGACGCTCACGCAAGCTTAGTACGAAATGCTCTCTTAAGAAAACTGGGCTACAACATTCCATCGCCTAAATATTATCCAAAACTTGCTCTTAAATTCGCGACACTCAAAGACCGGGATGCCTTTCTCGATGTGCTCGCAAGCGACACCCTCACCTCACGCGGCCGATGGGTCAGAGGCGGAATCGATGAAGTTAACCGAAACCAACTGACACTCACCTTTCAAGATATCGTTCTTGAGCCCGCGATCATTACCGTGCCACAACTGCACTGGGGAATCCTAACGCCCGACACCCTGGCCTCTCGCCGATCCCTTAGGGCACTCCTCGTTCCACTCACGCTTCTCGACATTACCGAGAGCGTGAACATGTATTCTTACGAGCCTGCAAAAATCTTTAACGATGGAATCACTTTTAATCGCACCAACGCAGACGCCTTCAAAAATGAAACCACCATTGGAGATGCTCGCTGGATTGCACATAAAATTGCTGCCCTTTCTCGCCAAGACTGGATGAATATCCTGCACGCGGGGCACTACCCGGCTGACATTGAGGCGCTCCTCATTGAAAAAACCATCGGGCGCGTCGATCAGCTCATGGGCTTACTGGGCATCGAAGAGTTTAAGCGCATTCCTTATGATGCTTACCTGACTTACGGAAACGTACTGAAAGGAAAAGCCCTTCAAGAAAAATACGATGGTTACGCATTACGCTTCACTTATGGCGATCCACAGAGTCCACTTCATGCATCAGAACTGATTCGCTTTTTTGGGATCTCGACGATCAATGCTGCCCTGACCGCCCTCTTAGAAAAAGGCGATAGCTATCTCCAATTCATCACTCCAACCAAGTACATTACTGCACACACACAGTCCCTCATGCAAGATGTGGTGAACCATTTTCAAACCAATCCGAATGAACCTTATATTCAACCTATCGAAAGCTGGGGCGGACCCGTAATCGGTGGTCAATTGAATGCAAGCCGAAACATCATTACCGGTACCTACTATGGCTCTGAGAGCAAAATTCAGCTCGTCGATACAGTCTCTGCCGCGGTCAGCGCTGGAAGCTTTTTCGGGGTGTCCGGTATCCCGAAAGTCGGCATCTCCATCACGCCTACCCTTCAATACAGCAGAAACTACGTTCACGTGCGCCCGCTTCCTGACATCAAGACGGCTTGGAAAGAAAGCTGGCTCAATCTTCTCGTTCCTAAATTCATGTTCCACCTTTCGAGCGTTCTTGCTGGAAAGGCATCTGACTCTGCAAGTGATTCAGTAAAAGCATTTATGGATCAACTCTCACCTGGAGAGATTTTCATCATTACGGATGGATTCTCAGGCGGAGGGTCGGTGAACGCCCAAATTCCACTCGGAGCCATGATCGGGTTTTTACCGAGTTTTGGCACGCTCACCGGCAGCGCCACCCTTGCTGGAAACTATGGAATCTTATCGAGAACAACGCTAGTGCGCACGAAAGATGGATTTCAAGTTTACTTGAGCCGAATCAATTCAAAAACATTTGAAATGGATTTAAACGCTCAGTTTTTCGTTAAAGTCATCGGAGCAAGCGAGATGGCACTCGGCGGAAGTGCGCACACCCGCGCCTTTGTGATGCCTGAAAAATTTGACGATGAAACCAAAGCTAAGTCATTTCAATCCGCCCTTCGCGCCATTCTTCGAACCAACAATCCGGAGATACTAGAAGAAGAATTCAATCCCTATCAGATTGATCACCACGCAAACGGCAATCGATTCGCATTTAATCTAGGGCCCTTTTCTTGGGTCACTCGCCTTAACTTCCATCGGCTCGAAATTACGCCTCCCGTAGACAAAGAAGGTCGATATCAGGCTGCGGACTTTAAGCGAACGGTCATCGATGGGCAGATTACGAAAACCTCGGGCACTAATCTCTATGGTTTTTTAGGTGGCTTACTGAAGATCATCAACCCCATCATCTCGATCGGTGGCGACACCAAAGGCGATGATCCCTCATCGAGCTTCTTAGGGAGCTCCCGATCCTTCACGACTAGCGCCCAATTAGAGATCACTCCGAGTCGTGAGAATCATACTTTTGTGAAACTGCAGGAGGCCTACTCAGGCTGGTCAATGAGAAAGAATCGACTCCTTCGCATCATTGGCCGCTTAAGCGATCAGTTACGGGAGTTTAATCCCAAGTCGGGACTCATTAACCCAAGTGAGTTTTCTCAAACCCGTAAAGTTCAATCCTACAACGTAGTATGGAGCTTCCTGATCTATGAGAACGGATTGAATCGCCTCCTTTCGCTTCTGGACTTGAACGCCACGAATACTCTCAGCGCTCAGCAAACTCTGATTTCAGTCATCGGTAAATCAGAATATGAAAGCTATTGTTCGGATCAGGATTTAGAAACAAAGGTTTTTAAAGGGCCCGTTGTTTTTGAAGATCAAGAGCCAGGAGACGGGACCTATACCGAATCCTCTCAAGGACAAACCCTGACCTTAGGTTGCGTAACACCTTTTATGCAAACGATCTATGACCTCAGAAGCTCACTCCAATCCCATCCTGAGATCTTTGCATCCCAAATCCATGACGAGCAGGCAGCAAAGGAAAAGATTCGCCACCTGAATAAGACGATGGTGGATCTACATCGAGATCTAGAGCTCTCTCAAATCATTCGCTTGATCGGTAAAGAAAACGCTTTTTTCCAAGTTCGGGTGAGTGGGTTTAGAACGAAAGACGAGAATGGTGACTCTGAGTACTTCTCAAACACGATTGGCGATATTGATACCGAAACTCTTGCGGGTCCACTCTCTGATATTGAATCGGGAAGCCAAATCTCCAGTAACGAAATTGAAGGAAGGTACCTCTCCAATGGTTACTAAAATCCTCGCATTTTTTATCGCTACACTGACTCCTGCGGCACACGCTCAAGACAATCTGGGTGCACTGTCCTGGGGCCTACACAATTCAGGCTCCTCACAGCAGATTCTGATTGATCACTATACCTCGGGATTAATTCTGGGCGTTTCGGGTGAAGACATTGCTCCCCCCGCGCCGAGCAGTTCGACTCGGAAAGTAATTGTCGCCGTACTCGATACGGGCGTTGATGCGAGCCACCCGCAATTGAAAGATGCCCTCGTGAGCCCTGGATTTAATCTCATCAATAACACCCGAGATACTACCGACACCCACGGACATGGGACGCATATCTCAGGGATCATTGCAGGACGCTTGAATGGCTCTGGCTTTCAAGGGGTCTCTCAAAATGCGATGATTTTGCCAATTAAAGTAGTTCAAACTGGGCCAAACGCACCCATTCGCCCACAAGATGTTTCTCCAGGTGCAGGAACCGCTTTGACGGAAACAGTCGCAAAGGGAATTGTCACCGCCATCCAAAATGGAGCTGAAGTGATTAACCTTTCACTTGCGTGGCCATCGAGCATTCGCTCTAAAAAAGTGGACGACGCCATGGCTCTTGCGAAAGAGAAGCGCGTGATCATTGTTTCATCGGCCGGGAATGACAGCACGACTGCGAACGTTTATCCCTGCATCTATGAAAATGTCATTTGCGTAGGATCACACGGACCAGATGGCTCATTTTCTCACTTTTCTAATTATGGATCCATGGTGGATATACTTGCGCCAGGGACCGCGATTTTGAGCCTTTGGCCCCAGAAGAAAGCGCCCGTCACCTTCGCGGGACAAGTCGGATATGAGTTTCGAAATGGAACCTCCATGGCAGCACCTTTTGTGGCTGGTGCGATTGCAGAGCTTCTCTCTCGTGGCTATTCACCTGAGGAAGCGAAAAGCCGGATTCTCTTAGGCTCTCGCCCTACCCGGACTCAATCTCTGTTTAAGTCAGATGTGGTAGGCGATTTTTCTAAAAACACTTCGACCGAAGTGAAATCAGCGCGCTTTGGAAATCTTGACCTCAATCGCGCGCTTTCGGTCACTCCCTCACCCCTTATACTACCGGCAAGCAAGGGCATCATCGAAGTACTCTGGGACGGCAGCAGTCGTGACCTGAGCTTACCGATTGATTTTAAAAATCTATGGCTGAAGTCAGGAGCGGTCAGCATTTCAATTGAAGATCAAACCTTTAATTTCGACACGATTGATTCAGGCGCTACCGTTACTCTTCCCTTCTTGCTTCATCTGAGCAACCGTCCTGAAAGCACAATGCACCTAAAAGCTCGAGTGCTGACAGAGGGCTTTTCTAAAACAGAACTGGAAATCACGATCAATGTCGTAAGAGTCCTGAGCGCTCAAAATCTACCCGCGTCGTCAAAAGTGAGAACCCTGCTCGGTGTAGATCCAGCAAAATTTGATGGAATGAGGTCTGTCGTAAACGCAAAGGCCGATGCTTCCCCTGATTTCATACTCACCCGCAAAGAAGCAAATGGAGTCACCCTTTCATTATTGAAAGGAAACATTTCCTCGGGTGCCGTGACCTTTCCGTCGCTCTCACCAGATCAACTCCTGAACCTCTATAAACTTCCCGATGATTCTTACTGCGCAATTTTCACAAAACAAGATCCAAACGAACCTCGCCCAAGCTTTATTCTAAAGAAGCTGAGTTCGAGTTTTCAATTCTTGGATGAAGCAAGAATTGGTACGGATTTAACGGTTTTGTCTGAGAATTTTAAATGGGCGCCTCACAAAGGGAGCTATACGCCTCTTTGGATTTCTCTTGGGTTCACTCCAACAAAAGATCTTCCTGCCTTTGATCCTTGGAATCCAAAAGCCGTCGACTTAAAGATGCCTCGCCTTTTTTACCTCGATGGCGGCGAGCTCAGAATCGTGCACCTTAAAAAAGATCAAGTACCCCTTCAGGTTCTCCTTAACGGTACCGTTCTCACTGCGCGCGGAAACCAATACCTCCAAACGTATGAGATCCTCACGATTAAAGACGGTGAGATTTCATCGAGCAGCAGTCTAAGCCTCGCTGAATACCGAATGCTGATTGGACTTGATCCGGGCACCTCCCTACTCGACGTAAATGCATCCGCGTCCAGCACTACCGTACTTTCAGGGGCTTCAGTACCGGGAAGCTTTAGGGTTTCAGGAATTGGCGAAAATGGGTTTGATCAAATTTTAAAGCGCTCGACCCCCCTTGATTCGATTGTTTCAATCTTAGGGGCTTACAGTGACGGGCCGAACAAGTACTTCTTCGTTCAAACCCACTATGACCTACAGTTTTTTAGCACTCGATCAAATGAGGCCATTTCCACATCATTGAATCGCTATAGCTATATTCCTTCCATGATCTTTGGAAGGAGCTTTTATCCAGCCATTGCTAAAGCGGCTGAGGGTGAGGGCATTCCGGCGATGTACATCCCAGCTAGTATTGCAAACAACAATACTTCCGAGGTCATTGTGGCGGATCCACTTAAAGGCAAACTCATTCGTCCCGCTAGCCTTCATTTAAGAATTCAGGACCCCGCTTGCGTGGGCCTCGGGAACTTGATTCGTCCGAGCGGATCAGAGCCGTCTCACCAAGTGTTTGTGTGTGGTAATCAGTTGATTGAAGTTCCGCTCGTACTTGAAACTACCACCGATGGGTCAGCGCCTCGATAGATGCAATCGCCTCATAAAACGGGGCGTCTTCATCAAAATAAGGAACGACCTTACGCACTTCTTTATGAATGCGCGCGAGCTTCTCGGTCGTTTTTAAGGGGGCGAGAAGGTCCACCCCTTGGGTTGCTGCCATCATTTCCATAGAAAGCACTCGACGCACATTCTGGATCACGCGAAGACATTTTCTTGCAGCCCATGCCCCCATGCTAACATGATCCTCTTTATCTGCAGACGTCGGAATGGTATCCACCGAAGCAGGATGACAAAGAGTCTTGTTTTCGCTCACAATACTCGCAGCCGCAACCTGGACGATCATAAATCCGCTGTTTATGCCTGACTTCTTCATGAGAAACGCGGGCAAATCTGAAATCGCAGGATTGATCATCTTCTCAATTCGTTGCTCTGAGATAGACCCCATCTCTGCCATGGCGATCGCTAGAAAATCCATACCCATAGCCAGGTACTGGCCGTGAAAATTTCCGCCACTTAAGATCTCGTCTTCATCTACAAATACGAGTGGATTATCCGTAACCGAATTGATTTCTCTCTCCACAATATCTCTCACAAAACGAAGAGTCTCTAAGCTTGCCCCATGAACCTGTGGAATACAGCGAAGCGAATAGGGATCCTGTACCTTTTCACACCCTTCATGACTTCTAGCGATCTCACTCTTTTTAGGATGATTGAGGAGATCGCGAAAAATTGCCGCCACTTCAATTTGGCCCGGATGAGGCCTAACTTCATGAATTTTTTTATCAAATGCGACACTGGTGCCGCGAAGTGCCTCGAGAGTCATCGCACCCGAGTAATTCGCCACTCGGAAGAGCTGCTCTGATTCAATCACGGCAAAAACGGCAAGGGCTGCCATGAACTGAGTTCCATTGATAAGGGCTAGTCCCTCTTTCGGCCCGAGCACCACCGGCTCCAAACCCCTTAATTTGAGGGCTTTCTTACCGGTCATGAGTTTTCCATCTACATAAGCTTTGCCTTCGCCAATCAATACGAGGGCAAGGTGTGCAAGCGGTGAAAGATCGCCACTTGCGCCGACGCTCCCTTGTTCTGGAATCCAAGGTACGATGTCGTGGTTGATTAAGTTGATGAGCGCCTGAACCAGCGCAACACTAACTCCCGAGTTTCCCTGGGTGAGCGTCGCTGCCCTTAGAAAAACCATCGCGCGTACCCGTTCTAATGAAAGGGGCTCGCCCGTTCCGACCGCGTGAGATCGCAGCAAGTTCAATTGAAGTTGCGCAATATCATGCTCTTCAATTTTCACATTGGAAAGGAGACCAAAACCCGTATTCACGCCATAAATGGTTTCGCCAGATCGAGCTTTCTTTAAGAGGTATTGATTCGCTTTCTTAATCCGTGAAACGGCTGCAGGCACGAGCTTAATTTTTACGCCGCCCCTTGAAACCTCAAATACATCCTCTAGGGTGAGCTTTCGTTTACCGAGTTCAAAAGTTTTCATCTGATTGCCGCCTCAAGTTCTTGATATGCCTTACTTCGATCCTTCGCTCCAAATATTGCAGAGCCCGCTACAAATACCTCAACTCCTGCCGCACGCGCAGCCATCGCGGTCGTGGCATTGATTCCACCATCAATCTCAATCAAATAAGAATATCCGTTTTTCTTCTTCTCTGCTGCCAACCACTTTGTTTTATTCAGTGAATCCGCCATGAAGCCCTGTCCACCAAATCCGGGCTCAACACTCATGATGAGGACCAAGTCTATTTTCGAGAGATAGGGGATGAGCGAATCAACGGGAGTTTTGGGCTTAATGGAAAGTCCCGCTTTTTTTCCTGATTTTTGAATCATCTCAATTAAGGGAAGTGGGTCGCTCACCGATTCCAAGTGAATGGTAATTACATCGGCTCCGGCACGAATAAACCAAGGGATCATTTTTCCGGGCTCATTCACCATCAAGTGACAATCCAAGGTCGAGCGGGTTTTAGGACGGAGGGATTCCACCACGACAGGTCCGATCGTCATATTCGGAACGAAATGACCATCCATAACATCGACGTGTAACCAATTCGCTCCATAAGATTCAATCTCTTGAATCTCAGCGAGGAGCTTAGAAAAATCTGCGGATAAAATAGACGGCGCGAGCTTCATCATGCTTTTCCCTTCAGTCTTAACGGAAGACTAAGGCCCCGCCCCTGCATTCCATTTAAGAAGTCTTGCCCGACAATGGCTCTTTTTCCCTCTTCTTGGAGTTCAAGAATCTGGTAAACCCCTGAGCCGCACTGAATGAGCAGTTCACCACCGAATGAAATTAACTCGCCAGGGTTCGCAGCTTTTCCCGGAGTATGAAACACAGGCCGGCCTTTTTTAATTTTAATTTTAAGTCCCGATTCTGTTTCAATCCGAGTTCCTGGCCAGGGATTGAGAGCGCGAACCGCAAGATCGATATCGCGAGAAGACTGTGTCCAATCAATGTTCTCCATCTCTTTGGTGAGTTTATGAGCATAAACCACTTGAGATTCATCTTGAACCTTACGGGAAATGGTTCCCGCTTTAAGGCCCATCAATGTTGGGAGAATCATTTTTGCACCCATTTCACTTAATCGATCATGAACCGTTTCTGCTGTATCCTCGGCTGAAATTGGAGTTTTTTCCTGAAGGAGAATATCTCCGGCATCGAGCTTCGGCGCAATCATCATGGTCGTAATCCCGGTCTCCGCATCCCCAGAAAGAATAGACCACTGAATGGGGGCAGCCCCCCTCCAGCGCGGAAGGAGAGAAGAGTGAATATTGATCGTTCCATATTGAGGAACATCAATGACTGCGGGTCTTAGAATTTGCCCGTAAGCGACGACCACGGAAAAATCTGGGGCAAATGATTTAAGCCTCTCGGTTTCCTCCGGTGTTGAGATTTTTTCTGGAGTAAAAACAGGAATTCCATGTGCAAGCGCCAGCTGTTTCACGGGGGAAGCCTGCATTTTGAGTCCCCGTCCAACTGGCTTATCGGGCTGACTGTAGACGGCAATTACCTCGGCATTTTCAATCAGTGTCTTCAGGGTTGGAACTGAGAACTCGGGCGTACCCATGAACACTACTTTTAACTTCATTCCATCTCCCGTTTGCGAGCTTTGATTAACTTTTTCTTTGCGAACTCTTTTTTAAGCTGACTTAAGCGATCAATAAAGAGTGTCCCCTCCAAGTGGTCCATCTCATGCTGGAGACAAACCGAGAGCAATCCCTCTGCGCTCAGGGTTTGAGTGAGTCCATCAATATTTTGGTATTGTACTTTGATTTTGCCCGCTCGCTGAACCTCGGCAGTATAATCAGGAACGGAGAGGCAAGCCTCTTTCAAGTTTGATCGACCCTCTTTATAGATGATCTCTGGGTTAATAATAATGAGGGGTTTCTTCCCGGAGATAATCTGTCCATTCACAAGCTCGCCCTCGGGCGCCTTTTCTCCGGGCTTCAGATCTTCCAGATCAAAAACATCGTATTCCGTATCAACGACAATGATCCGCTCCAAAACACCGACCTGGTTTGCAGCAAGACCGATCCCCGGCGCATCATACATCGTTTCAAGCATGTCATCTGCGAGCTTAAAATAGGTTTTTTCAACCCGCTCAACCGGAAGCGCTTTTTGAGACAGGACCACATCAGGGAATGTAAAAATCTTCAGTTTTGCCATAAATTTAAACTTTCATCCTTCGTAGCAAAACTAAGGCTAAAAATCCAAAAATAAAGGTCGGCAACCATGCCGCAAGAGCGGGCATCACGGTCCCATTTTGACCTAAAGAAATACTAATCGAATAGCTGAGCCAGTAAAAAAACGTAATCCCAAACGCAATCGCAAGATCCCTACCCGTACGCCCTTCCCTGGCCCGAGAGATCGCAAAGGGCACCGCAAGCAGAAACATGATGATCGGGATGAAGGCCAAACTGAAACGCGAGTGAAGCTTCACCTCGAAATTGCGTGAGTCAATCCCGCTCTCTTTATTCGACTTAATAAAATGAATGAGATCCTTAATCCGAAGCCGGTCCACCTCACGCTCAATCATCTTGAAGTCCTTCGGGGCTTCCTTGATTTTCAAGGTTCGGGTCTTAAAGGTTTCGGTCACCGGAAATCCTGATTCTGGGTCAAAGCGGGTATTTTCTCCGTTTTTAAGCTCCCAGGCTCCATCAACATACCTTGCTTCTTCCGCTTGAATCTGTTCTTTCAGATCAAATAGTTCATCAAAGACATAGACTCCAATCCCAATAATTCTCTCTGTTTTAGGGTCGAAATTTCTTAAATGGTAAATATACTTATTCGATCGATACCAAATCTTTTCCTGGCGCACGTCTAAAAAGAAATCCTGCCTCTTCTTGATTTCCTTCCAGTAAAAGACGCTTTTCTTCTCGCTAAATGCCGGCAAGATTCGATCTTGAATAATGAGTGAAAAGCAACAGAGCACAAAGACCATGGGAAAAAGCACGCCCATGATTTGCCTGATTCCAATCCCAATCGAATAGCATGCGATGAGTTCGTTGGTTTTGCTGAGCCCAGACAAGGTCAGCACCGTTGCAAGCAAGACCGAGGGCGGAGCAATCATCACCATGATGCTGGGAATGTCGTAGAGATTGATAATGATCCGCTGACTCAAAGTAAAATCGTTGGCTTGAGTGATGATCGTTTGAAAAAAGAAGAGCCCCGTCAGTCCTAGAAGGGCGAGTATGAGGTTCTTAAAAAATGCGATTGCGATGTAACGCGCTAGTATTTGCATGAAAACAGAGTTAAATTATCTCTACTATGTCAGAAGATATCAAATCGGAACAACCTGCATTACCTCAAAATTCACGAAAAAAATGGCTTTGGGATAATTTCGTGTCCCTCGGCTCGGCACTCCTCTTGGTTCTTGTGATTCGCTCTAGCGTCATTGAGGCCTTTAAGATCCCTTCTGGCTCGATGATTCCGACGCTCCTCGTTGGAGATCAGATTTTCGTCAATAAATTCGCGTACGGCCTTCGCGTTCCCCTGACTGACTGGGTGGGTGAAAAGCCCCTCTATTTTTTCCGCAATAGCGGCCCGTCCCGTGGAGACATCATCGTATTTAAGTATCCCGTTGATCCGGACATTTATTTTATTAAACGCGTGATTGGTCTCCCTGGAGACAAAATCGAGATGAAAAACAAAGTGGTCTACGTGAATGGAAAGCCCTTTGACCGCAATCCAGTTCCAAATGAAAAGCTAGAGCAGGTTTTTGGAAACTGGCTTGAAGATTCTCAATCTGAATACCCTCGTGAACGCATGAGTGTATTTTACGACAAGTTTGATCATGAAACTGCGACCGTCATGATCGACAAACAAAGCTTCTTCTCGGTAAATTTTGAGCCCGTTACCGTTCCTGAAGGAAATTACTTCGTAATGGGCGATAACCGAGACAACTCAAAAGACAGTCGCTTTTGGGGATTTGTTCCTTTTGAGAATATTAAGGGAAAGGCCTTCGTGGTTTGGCTTTCAATTTGGCTCGACTTTGAAAACCCTGCCAAATCAACGCACCACTTTGATCGAATCGGAACGATTCTTCACTAAAGAGATCGAGATAAACGAACTAAAATACGGGCCATTTTGATCTGCATCCATTCGGGCAGTCTCAAGATGGCTCTCGCGACGATAGGACCCACTTTGTAATAACCCCTTACGAAGCCTCGACCTGACACACTTTTCAATAGTCGCTCGTCGCGATAACGACGCAAAAGCGTCAGCGTATCCGGCTCACAATAATCCTCGAGCGCAGTTGCAATAAAACACTTCCCGCCCCCAAGTCGAATATGAGCATCCTTAAAATCTTTTCGATGTCTGGGTGTTCCGTTCACCAGATACTTCCGAATCAACTCCGAAGAAACATGATGGAAGGGCATCCCCTTAGAAAACACCACAAAGCGATCGAGATAATAACGAAGCTTAGTTGCATCTTTTTTACTCGATTGATCATGGATCTTTGCCAAGTCCCAAAACACACCGCTTAAAAGTAGTAACTCCGCGATGTCTTTTTTGCAGGCGGAAAGCGCCTTTGCCGCCTCTTCCGCCTCTGATTTTTTCGCCGCAATCTCGCCTGCCAGCCGTTTTGCCTCCTCGCTCCTGGCAGACAGCTGCGCCTCGAGGGAGGAGCGCTGGG
>CAIOKW010000032.1 GCA_903858975.1 Oligoflexia bacterium
AAAGATGAGGACAGGATAACACAGACTCACAAATTCTCAAAATCCTCTGCGGTCAGATCTACTTTGAGAGCCGAAAGAAAGACCTCTTCCCCTGCTCCAGCGACCGAAAGTGACTGAAAGGCCTCTCGGTATACTCGATTTTCAGGTTCAAGCCGCATAGCAGAGACCACCGCGTTAAGGGAATCCTCTACCTGTGTTAGCTTCCAGAGGGCAAGAGCTTTCAAAAACTCTGCTTTGGCTAGATTACTCTTGGTTCCTGCTAATTGAGCTGCATAGCGACTCAGAAGACTCGGCTCAAATCCATGAGTCTCTACTGCAATCAACATATTGGAATAGATTTCAGTTTGAACCCCTTTCAGTTCGAGAGCGAGATCGTTCATCTCTGCCCAGAATTTTTGCTGCTCCATGAGCGGATGCCTTTGCTTGAAGGCGGGCCACTCATCTAATCTTGCAATGAATTTAGCTTTATAGGGGAGCTTTACGCCTGACTCTAGATCGATCATTCGCGCACTGAATTGGTTCAATTTTTCAAATCGGATCCCCCCTCCCTTTTGAGAAGGCAAAATCCAAGCTAAGTAAAGAAGATCCGCTATTTCAGGCGCGCCATTGAGTTCCGCATCCGTGTGGCGGGAATAAAGAACTGCGGTCACCGTTGCCCGAAGCAATAGAAGGGCTTCCAAACAGGGCTTTTCAACTCCTGATAAACTCGATGGGTTATTGGAAAAACATTTTTGATAATAGTTTTTCTCGGCCCACTGATAGTCTTCACTGTCGATCGAACAGGAGCCCATGACCTTTGGAAGGTCACGATAGAACAAAAAGTGTGACCCTTTTTTGTCCTGATATCCATTCAGTTCAAGCGATTCTACTTTTTCCGCGAATGCCTTACATTCAGGCTCCAGGGGACTGGATTGAAGCCAACTCACAGCCAGATTCTTTTCTGATAGAAGAAAGGGGTAAAAACTCTGAGCCTTCTTCATATTCACAATTGGATTTCCGGAAGGATCAATTATACCAGAAACTCTTGAAACAAAGCGATGAGAGCTCTTACGAGCATAATTTACTGCAATACAAAGGAGGATAATCCAGAAAACAGTAGAGAAGCTTGGGCGCCTCATGGCCAAACTTGCGACCACTCTCTGACGAGCTTCACCTCGGGAACTTGGGTATCGCGACCTGACACCATCTCAACCATTTGAGACGGAGTATAATCCCGATGGCGATAAAAGATGCCCCAGTTCAGCTCAAGCTTTTTCTCGCGCTTGAGTCGAATCGGGAGGGAGAGATCTAAACAAAAAACATCCCCAATCACGGCATCAGGCTTCAGTTCCAGCAAAGCTTCTTCATAAAACGGCCGATCCGTATCCACACTGATCTTTTCTGATCCAACACTGCCCATTTCAATCGGACGAGGTTTTTTCCCTAGACCGAATTTCCGAGCCCCACCCCTGACTTGAGGACGACGCTCCTTTGGATATCCGGCCTGATCTAAAAACTCTTGGATCTTATCGGTTGCCGAATTGGATACAATAATGACCTCGTGGCCTCGATCGATGGCTTCAATGACCCATGCTTTAGTGCCATGATCCGGCGCCTTCTTAAGATGAAGCTGATGAAAAGCCCATTCTGAGAGTTCTCCAAAACTTTGAATTTTTTCAGTAGTCTTTAATCGAGATAAAACCTGAGTTGCCCGTTCATCACCCGCAGTCACGAGCCCATCTAAGAAGTCAGCCAGACCAATATTTCGAATAAAAGGATCTTCAAAAGTGAATGCTGAAACCCGTCCCTCACTCCTCCAACCATAGTGAAAGGGCTTAGACGCTTGCCGCGCCCTCAACTCTCCTAGCCAAGAATCAACTTTTTCTTCGGTTTCGAGACCTTGTTCTTTGAGGTGAAGGGAAACGATTTTATTCCTAAAACTCTTAGAACAGGCATCCCCTTCGTTGCTTGGGTCGGTGTAGACACCATCAAAATCCATGACGATTCGCATAATATGCCAATTCTATCCAAATAAGTCTTGCAGATCAATGGATAAAGCCCGAGAACTGATGGAATGAAAGTCTACTTCCATGAAATCAAAGACCAGGAGCTTGAGTACCATTTTGACGAGTCAACTCCTTGGGTCATGGATGTCATTGGCGCCCTCGATGAACGCCTCGATCGAATTAAGCGCCCCCCCAACTGGAAACCGAGATCACGCCCGACAGAAGTGAGTTACACTTTGAGACGAGTGGATGACCTGATTCACGTGACGGGCAAAGTCAAATCCCAACTTTTTCTACTGTGCTCACTCTGTGCGGATGCATTCCAGTTTCCCATCAACCTTCAGTTCCATGTCCTCTTGACTCAAACAGAAATGTACGCAGATGTTCCGAGAGAGTCGTCCCGTAAGAATGCATTTGATTATGACGGCGGAATGGATGCATGGCTTTCTGATGAGGAAGATGAAGAAGATGAGGACGAAACTCCACCTCTTAACCTGAGCGCATCTGACTTTGAAGTCACTGTTGTGAAGGAGCCACTCGCAGACTTGAGAGAGCTCTTAAACGAACAAATTATTCTTACTCTTCCGATGCAGCCCAAGCCCGACACCGATGAAAAAGGGGACTGCTTAAAATGTGGAAAAAATCAGGACGCTTTTAGCATTGAGGCTGAAGAGCCCTTGAAAGAAAATCCATTTGCGGTTCTCAAAAACCTCAAAAAAAAGACGGATGCGTAGTCTAGTCCTTTGTCTCTTTTTTGTTCTATTCTCCGAAGCTCATGCGACAGCTGGGGTGTTGAATTTCAACCTGATTGATCCAAACCAACTCGGGAACGCCATTCCTCAATCGATCGCCGATGAGGCGATTCGACTCTTCGGCTCTTATACGGCTCACCGCCCTTACAGTGGAGCCACGTCCATCGGACGCTCGAATACTCTAGATATGGGTTTTGAGACCAGCTTAGTAAAAATCGGGAATGGACTGATCAATGCGCTCAATGCCAATTCGATACCGGCCTCTACCCTAGAAGCGCCCGCAATTCCCATGGTGAAGCTTTCGCTGAGAAAAGCACTCGGAGATCGTGTCGACGTTGGATTATCGGGACTCTCCTACAAAGGAAATTCCATTTATGGAGGCGATCTAAAGATTGTACTTTATACGCCTGAAGAAGGACCTTCCTATGCGCTCCGATTTGCTTATACCCGCATTGTACTCCCGTATGCATACATT
>CAIOKW010000033.1 GCA_903858975.1 Oligoflexia bacterium
AGTGTCGTCGATGCTCACTCTGATTGAGAAAAAACTCTATAAAAAATATGATTTGAATGACCTTTATCGCGATGTTCATTCCTTAAAGGGTGCAGCTTATTTGTTCGGGTTTACCTCCATTGGGGACATTGCTCATGCAATGGAATCGAGTCTTGAGCCTTTGCGCGAGGGTACTCATATTCAAAGTCTGGATCTGATGGATATGCTTTTCAAATCCATTCGTTTCATTGAGACCGAGATGGATGCAATTAAACAAGGAAAAACGTCAGTGGATAATAAGGCGCTTGGACCTGCGTTAATTCGCGGATTAAACCAGGCCAATCAAAACTTAAAACCTAATTTAGAAGTGGTGGAATTAAAGATGGAAGAGAAATCGAGTCCGGTATCATTGGCACCTTCAATTGCTACGAATGAACAGGCGGATAAAGAGAAAGACTCAGCAAGTTCAATTCGGGTTCCAGTAGCACTCCTGGATAATCTGATGACGCTGATGGGTGAAATGGTATTGGTTCGTAACCAAGTGCTTCAATTTTCTAATGATTCCGAGGATCTCGATTTCCTCAATCTCAGTAAACGGCTCAATGTGGTGACAAGTGAGATTCAGGGCGAGATGATGAAAACGCGAATGCAGCCGATTGGTAATATTCTGAGTAAATATAATCGTGTGGTTCGAGACTTGTCTCAGGAATTGCGAAAAAACATTACTTTGACTTTAAACGGGGCCGAAACGGAACTGGATAAGTCGCTTTTGGAGTCGATTAAGGATCCATTGACCCACATCGTAAGAAATTCTTGTGATCACGGTATTGAAAATCCTGAAATTCGGGTTGCCGCCGGTAAGTCGGAAAATGGAAATATTAGTATTCGCGCTTATCACGAGGGTGGCCAGGTGGTGATCGAGGTGACGGATGACGGAAAGGGACTTCATCGAGATGCACTTTTGAAAAAGGCACTCGAAAAGGGGTTGGTGACTCAAGCTCAGACCGCCAGCATGACGGAGAAGGAAATTTTTAATCTGATTTTTGCACCTGGGTTTTCAACGGCCTCTGTCGTGACCAACGTTTCTGGTCGAGGGGTGGGAATGGATGTGGTTCGGACCAATATTGAGAAAATCGGTGGGACCGTAGAGTTAAGTAGTGTGGCGGGAAGGGGTACGACGACTAAAATTAAGATTCCTCTCACTCTTGCCATTATCCCGGCTCTCATCATTCGTAGCGGTAAAGAGACCTTCGCGATTCCACAGGTGAAACTTGAGGAATTAGTGAGAGTAGAGCAAGCCGGAAGCGAAAATAAGATCGAATATCTTCACGGTGCTCCGGTATTTCGGCTGCGAGGGAACATTCTGCCCTTAGTCGATTTAAATAAAATTCTTGGGGTTAAAAAAGGTGAGTCAATATTTCAAGGCGCCTATAATATTGCGGTGCTCACCGCTGACCAGTGTTCATTTGGGCTGATTGTGGACGAGATTCAAGATACCGCTGACATTGTAGTGAAGCCTCTGAACCGTCTGTTGCGTTCACTTCAGGTTTATTCTGGGGCCACGATTCTGGGTGATGGATCGATTGCATTGATTTTAGATATTCAAGGAATTTCTAAAGTGGCTCATGTAGGCACTGGGAAGGGAAGCATGAAGGTCCAGAGAAGTGATCAGAAGATGAGCTCTGACTTCCAAGAATATTTGTTAGTGGGACTGAATTCACCAACAAAGCACGCCTTGGTTTTAGGATATGTCAACCGCTTGGAGGAGTTCAAGCGTTCGGCACTTGAACTCTCGGGTAAGATCCGGGTGATCCGTTATGGAAAAAGTATTCTTCCGATTCTTTCGGTCAGTGAGCTCTTAGGATACGGAGTATCAGAGACTCATTTACAGAAAGAAACAATCTCTGTGGTGGTGATTCAAAAGGGTGGTGTGTTCTACGGACTAGAAGTTGAAGAGATTGTGGATACCTTGTCTACGGACGCGGATGTGGATTCGGAGTTGACGCGTCAGCCTGGATTTTTTGGAAATCTGAATACGCCGGATGGCCTCATTGTGGCGATTGATCCTTTTGAAATCATTGGTTTGGCTTATCCAGAGAAGGCGATCAGCATTCACCATGAGCAATTGGGAACAACAGCCTTGAAAGGTCCGAAAGCAAAACGAGAACTAAAGATCTTGTTCGTGGAAGATACGGTCTTTTTTAGGAAAGCGGTAACCATCATCCTTCAAAAGGAAGGCCATGATGTGACGATCGCCGTTGATGGTAAAGAAGGGGTTGAGATTCTTAATAAAAACCCAGAGAAATTTGATTTGATTATTTCAGATATTGAAATGCCACGAATGAATGGGTTTGAGTTAGCGCAAGCAATTCGTTCGAATAGCAAGTTCTCTCGCCTTCCACTGCTAGCGCTCAGTTCGAGAGCAGACAAAAAGTATGCGGACCAAGGGATTAAGGCTGGGTTTAATCGTTATCTAGAAAAGTTAAAACCCGGAATATTGATCGAGGCTATTTCTGATTTAATGGATAGCGAAAGGAAATCAGCATGAATCAAATTGAAAATACCACCCAGGATTCGGGTTCGGAGCTCTTGACGACTTTTTATGTGGGTAACGAATATTACGGAATAGAGGTGATGAAGGTTCAAGAGGTAACGGGTACCCCAATTGTGGTTCCGGTACCCTTGGCTCCGAGGTTTGTGCGTGGCCTGATAAATCTAAGGGGTCAATTGGCGACGGCTCTCGGATTAAGGGAGCTATTTGGCGAGATTGAAGATGTGAAGAATCAACAAATGTCGGTGGTTTGTCGCATGGATGGAAACTTGGTGTCTCTCATTGTCGATCAAATCGGAGATGTCGTTGAGGCAGAGATGAAGAGTTTAGAAGACCCACCGGATACTATTCCCATCGGGATTCGAAAATACGTGAAGGGAATCTACAAGATGAATGGAACTCTGCTCAGCTTGCTGGACATGGAAAAAATAACAAAAGAACTAGCCCCATCATTGGAGTTAAATGATGGAAGAACTCAAAACTGAAACAGGAGAAAAATATGGAAAATACAGCACTTATTTTAGAAACACCCCGAAACGAAGTTAAAACTAACGATGATTCAATGAATCTTAAAGCAATGGTCAATGCCATTACCAGGTCTCAAGCCGTGATTGAGTTTAAATTAGATGGTACGGTGATGGATGCGAATGATAATTTTTTGAAAGCGATGGGCTATAGCTTAGCAGAGATCAAGGGCGGACATCATCAGATGTTTTGTGATCCGTCTTATACTCAGAGCCCTGAGTATATTCAGTTTTGGTCAAAACTCAATCAGGGCGAGTTTCAAGCGGGTGAATTTAAGCGAGTTGGAAAAAATGGGAAAGAAGTATGGATTATTGCGTCTTATAATCCGGTTCTGGGCGAGGATGGAAGGCCTTATAAGGTTGTAAAATTTGCAACGGACATTACCGCTTCTAAAGCTGAGCTTAAGGTTAGAACCGATATTATGAATCTCACCAGTATCGTGTCTGAGGCTGACTTAAAGGGTGATATTCTGAGTGTAAACGACAAGTTTTGTGAGGTATCGAAATATTCTAAAGAGGAGTTAATTGGAAATCCCCATAATACGACTCGACATCCAGACATGCCAAAAGAAGTGTTCAAGGAATTATGGAGCACGATTGGGCGTGGGAAGATCTTTCGTGGGATTGTAAAAAATAGGGCAAAGGATGGAACCCCATACTATGTCGATGCAGTCATTGCTCCGATCATGGGTGAGAACGGGAAACCTAAAAAATATCTCGGAGTACGCTATGATATCACCGAGGCAGAAGTCGAACGTCAGAATATGCGAGGTCTGTTCCGCGCAATTGACGCGTCTTTTGCTTATATTGAATTTGATACAAGTGGCAACGTTCAAACTGCTAATAAAAACTTTCAAGATGCCATGGGCTATTCACCAGAAGAATTGAAGCACAAGCATCACCGAGTGTTTTGCGAGCAGGCTTTAGCAAATTCAAATGAATACGCTTATTGATCAAAGCCGTATCACGGTCCAAATCCTCAAATCCAACTTCAAAATTCGTTGATCCAAGAACCTGACGGATCACATTGCCGACGGCAGTTTGATCACGGCCACC
>CAIOKW010000034.1 GCA_903858975.1 Oligoflexia bacterium
AATTGCAACTTATTGTATTTACTATAAAACGATATCAATTGAACTTTTGAGGATGGAAGGATTTAAATTCACCATGAGCCAGCACCTGAAGCTTTCTGACGTCCCGCTCTTTAAATACATCTTAACTCAAAAAAAATTTCCCTTGGTCTATCGGGATGTTGACGCTCGCTGGAGCTACCATGGAATCAGCTTTGGAATGGGTGGATTTAACCCATATCTAGGAAAAATCTTTATCCCAAAAAATTCTTGTCTCGCACAATGGATCAACGATGGAAAAAAAAAGGACCGCCACCACAACGTTAAAGATTCGCTTATACGAGAACTTGCATTCTTAGCACATGACTTCATTCATGCCTGGTCTGTCCAATTCATCAGTAAGAAGCTTCCATCTTTGCAACTGGGGAAGTGTGAGATTAAATCTGAAAACATAGAGGAACTTGTATTTGCTCATTTAATGACTGAAGCTGCGGCTACCGTCGCGATTGATTATTGGTTTCTATCTACCCTGAACATTGGAAAAGACTGCGGCATGGGTTCAGATTTTAAGACTCTCACAGTCAGTTTTCATGAATCGAACATGGACGAATTCAGGCGCTTTAATCCAAATTTCAACGCCCAATCTCCTGTGTTTTTTGAAGAGATAGCGAACTTTTATTGCAGCGGTATCTTTACTGGGTTTCGCATTGAGGATTTAGAACAAAGTCCAATCATTCGAAAATGGTTAGAAAAAGAGATAGACTATGGATCTCACCAACGAATTTCAACGCGCAAGTGGTTATCCTACCTCTCAAATCTAAACGCTCACTATGAAACGTCTGCTCTCGACGAACCCATCAAAATCGATAAAAAGTGGCAAAAGCAAATCATTCGTGAGCTCTCTCTGGCCCTTTGGGACCTGGTCAAAAATGGCGTCGATTGTCTAGGAGACGATCCAGTAAATACTGATCACTATCGTTGGTACCGATCTCCCGATTTGCCAATAGATCCTCGATTCACAAATTTGAGCAATATACCTATAGAAAAGCTTATGAATATTCCCTGCTCATTTTCGGAGCTCGATGAGGTCTTTAACTATCTCTGCTCGCAATATGTAAGCCTGCATGACTTTGCTAACTTCCCGGAATCCCAAATGGGTACACTCAGTGCATTAAGGGAACGCCATGACTTCATTCAAATTCATCGCTTATTCTCTGCTCTCAAGGTTAAGAAAATTAAGACCCGTCACCTTGACGATATCAGTGATCTTTTCTTTGTAAACTAGAGCGACTGTCAATTAATTGGTAAGTCAAGAGTAATAGTCCTCTTTATTTAAGAACTCACGACTAAAGACCGATACACATAAGGACCATGGTTAAATTCAGATCTTCCATTCGCCTTAAAGTCATTCTCTTGATCGCGGGCGCATTAGGCCTCAGTGCGGTTTCGACCGTAATCCTTGGCGCACAGCTGATTCTTCAAGATAAAACTTCTTATATCTATGATTATTCTGCTTCGCAGGTCGATACGCTCTCGGCGAAATTAAGTACTACTTATTCACCCTTCACCCAACTCCACCTCTGGCCAAAGACTCTTAACCTCAATCAAAATCTAGAAGTGTTTTCATCGGCCCTGGGGGTAAAGCGCATTCCCAATCAAAAGCCCCCCATTCTGTCTCCATCTCAAACGTTTCAGTTTCAGTTATCGAAAGATAAAACCAACATCCAAATGTGGGCAAGGCTACCGAACTCTACTTATGAGCTATTTGAAGGCCATGAGTTAACAGAAGAGTTGAAATCCATTTCAAAAGAATTCAGTATTTGCATTCTACTGCCGCAGTCAAAGCAGGTTCTTCCTGCACTTGAACGGGATAATCTGAAAAAGTTCTCCAGCTGCGACGAGTTGAAAGGCTTGGTCCAAACGAGCTATCAAAAGGGTGCACAAGAAGTCACATTGAATCACGAAAAGTTTATTGTGAGCTACGAGAATATTATTCAAGGATCCATTACTCTACTCAGTGTGATCCCAAGCGACGTGGCTTTTAAGTCTGCAAAAACATTAATCCGTAGATCCACATTTCTTGAGCTGAGTATCTTTTTCTTAATCGTGGGATTCTCAATTCTTTTAATCCGTACTGTAATTTCACGAATCAATGAACTCACGAAAGCCACCGAAAGCGTATCATCCGGTAATTTTGATCTCCAGTTGAGTTCACTTCAGTCAAACGATGAAGTGGGTTTACTTGCGAATTC
>CAIOKW010000035.1 GCA_903858975.1 Oligoflexia bacterium
AAAAACACATAACCTGCCAGGATTAAATACAAATTTCAAAAATCTAGTAGCATGAGTAGCATTTTTACGTAGAACCATCAGCTTCGACCACCTTTAGTAAATTCCTGAATCTGCGCAGGTTCTTCTTGTGGTACCTTGTACCCCAATCGATCCGTTCCACCCTGCACTTCGACGCCTGACTTTCTTAAATACCCGTTGGTGGTCTTTAGTTCGCTATGACCAACGATGGCCATAACCTTTGCTAAAGGCTCTCCTCGGGCAAGTAGGTTCGTAATGAAGGTAGCGCGCAAATCATGAAACTTAACGGATGTAATCCCAAGAAATCTACAAAAGTCTCTCGTGATTCGAGCCTGCGCCCCTTGATCACAATCTCTGAGACGCGGGAGAACAAACTCGTTTTTAGTTCCGTGTTCCATCTTCCGTTCTTTTAGAAACGAAAGAAGATCTTCAGAAATCGGTACAATCCGATTTTGTTGAGTCTTTGTGGGTCCATATCCGTTCTTCGAGGTCCATTGCTTTGTCACCGAAATTAATCGGGCATCAAAATCAATGTCAGTCCATTTTAAGGCGAACATCTTGCCCGATCTCATCCCAGTTTTTAAAGCTAATAACCAAACGGGATAAAATTTATGACCTGATAGTTTCGCCTCTCGAAGAAAGATTTCAACCTCGGCATTGGTCAGCACTTTTTGGACAGCCTCTGGAACTTTAACTTTTACTCCCACACAGGGGTTACGAGTTAGAATTCCTTCTTCAACTGCCATCTGAAAAATCCGACTCATGAGCCGCAGGATTGTACGCCGACTAAAAGGGGTTAACGACTGATCCACCTGTTCAAAAACAACGCTATAAACGTGGCTCTTAGTAATATCAGCAATGAACTTATCCCTAAACGCCGGTGTCGCCCATTTATTCAAGTACCGCTCATAGTTCATGATCGTTGAAGGGCGCTTATCGAATTTCATTATTCGACAGCACTCTTCAAGCCACATGGACCATTTGAACGGATACTTTTCATCACGGAGTTTTGCGAGCTCGACTTTAAATTCGAACTCCAAAGTTTCCGCTTTCTTTAAAGTTTCAACTTTCGTTTTCCGGCGCTGAAAGCGTCGTCCGCGAGCATCGAAACCATTGACGTAGACCTCAAACAGTTTCTTTCCATTTTCGACATAGGTCTTAATAGCCATGATCAAACTCCTTTTCTTGTGAATAAGGAGTTACAATCTCGGACATTGAACCGTAGCCTTCGACCAAACTTATACACTGGGATTTGACCACGATGAGCCATGATCCTCAGAGCATTAGGAGTAATCGAAAGAAAGTACGCTGCATCTTCTGTAGATAGCCACTCTCTTGCTATTTGATTTTCAAAGAACTTTACATTCTCCATGTAATTTGCCTCATTCCTTTCATTTTTTCCATCTTCAAACCACGCCTCGACCTTGATTGTTCTTAGTTCTTGTTTTTGTTCTCTTCCTTTCCACCTCCTCGTTTTTAATTTTTATTTTTTTCTCTTTTTTTACTTTATTTATTCCTGCCTCCACATTTATTTCCCGCCCGTAAGCCCCGACCACTCTCACCATGTATGGGGGGAGTGGTCGGGGGTGAAGGGCTGCCCCTTTTTTAAATGTGGAGGCAGGAATTTGGCTTTAATTTCAGAAGACTGACTCGGAAGTTTTTTCAGACGATTTGTTTGTGTTTGTGCTCTCAGAGAGAGCACCCGGCAGAGCAGTCACTTTGCTTTGTACCGTTGTTAGAAACAGGCTTTTGAGGGAATAAGAAAAATGCTCGCTTCTTACGTGAGTATTAAGTGGATCATGCAAAAGACTTGGCAGCAGTGACCAGATCAAAAGATCGCTTCGTCTGCCGTCATTTACTTTTCTCCACACCTTCTCAAGCATCTTTCCAAAGTTTTCATTTGGAACTAGATACCAAACCGCCCAAAGAGTTTTCTTTCTGCGATAACGATCTAGAATGTTTTCATAACGCTTTTGATTCTTTCCGGTTAATTCCAGTTCAAGCGCAATGACGCGAGATTCTGTCTTTTGTCGCACAGATACAATTGCATCCGGAACAAATGGCATTTCATCATTTGAACGGTGTTGGTTTGCATAGGCTTGGGTCTTTAAAACATGTTCGGGCACCCAGCTTTGACATAAACCAACGCCCTCAAAAACATTTCTAACCTCACTTAAAGCCACATCGTGAGTGATGGAATTGCGGCTAAAGTGTCTTGCCGGATATGCACAGCCTAGTTTTTGAGCTGCATTTTTAGTGAGTGCCCATGCAACTCCGCCATTGTCTAAGCCATGAACTCGGTAGATCAGCTCTGCTTTTTCAATTGCTCTTAGCCGTCTCCTGACTGTCGTCATTGCGACATTTACAAAGAACTTCTTTGCAAGTTGATCGGTAGATAAAACTCCGTAACGACCAAGTGTCTGCAACATTTCGGTGTCGCGTTTGGTGCAAATCATAGCGCACCTCCCGTTACCTCCTGAACTGCATCATCCACATCCGGTTCAATAGGTTCCTGCATTGGTTTTATTTCTGAAACCACAATTGGAGTTTTTTGTTCCATGAGTTTATCGATTTTGTGGATGGTGACGCTACAAAGTGAAATATGTTCTTTAGTGAGGTCACGAAGTAACTTTATTTCATCGTGCATGCGCCAAGCTTCATCTTTTATGTTTTTGGCGTTAGATTTACACTGATCAACCGCCTTGTTTACTTCATACAAATGTTTCTGATTGGTGCGTTTAAATTCAGAATGTACCCACCAGACAGCGCAGTAAAACGTCATGACACCAAATCCCGCGCATAAATATTTCAATTCGCCGTATGCAAAGTACACGATCCTGCCTGCTAGATCAGATGCGCCAATTGCACATATAAGCCCAATCAGAACAAGAAAAGCCACTTGCCAACCACTAAGATCTTCATTTTGATTCATCAATTTCCCCTTCATTTGTTTGCAATGGATTGCGAGATGAATACTGATCGATCACGTGATCAATATGTTTCGCGCAGAACCATTGTTATGTTTTGTAGGAAGATCACTCTAGACGTGAGTAAGTGATTTAGTGAAACGGGTGTCCCCTACATTATAAGAAGTGCAACGAGCGCGCCAAGTTTTAAAAAACACGAATTGGAAATCTTTGTGCTTCACTTATTCGATGTTAACGGATGTTACTGGACGTTTCGGGACGTTGCTGGAGATCACTGGATGTCACAGGCAGAAGTAAAAAATAATTTTTATTTTTTGAATTTATAAATTTGCACCAAGTAAACACCGAATGAAATTTCGTGAAAAAATGACAGAGCAGTTTGAAATCTTTATATATGCAGAGTTTAAAGCTAAATTAAGTGATTTCATTAAGCGAGTAGCTCGTGCTTCGTCCTCCGCCAGGATTTTTGGCGAGAACTTTTCTTTTAAGTAGGTCTTCAATGTCCCGTGACGCAGTATCTTGAGAACACTTTGCAAGACTTGCCCACTTGGAAGAAGTAAGTTTTCCATCGAAGCCATCGAGCAGACGATTCACGACTTTTCGCTGTCTTTCATTGAAGTCATCGTCATCATGCTTTTCCCAAAAGCGAGTTTTCTTAAGAACAGAGGTTAGAATTTTTTCTGCCCCTTCAAACGCTCGACTCAAGCAGTCTAAGAACCACTCAAGCCAATTTGTAATATCCAAATCACCCTTCTGGGTGGACTCAAGAATATTGTAATAAGCACTTCGTTCTAAAATGATCTGAGCAGACATGCTATAGAAGCGCTGTGAACTTCCTTCTGATCTAGCTAGTGCCATATCGGTGATCGCGCGTGCAATTCGTCCGTTGCCGTCATCAAAGGGGTGAATGGTGACAAACCATAGGTGGGAAAGTGCTGCTTTCAACACAGAGTCGATTTGCTTTCTAGAATTAAACCAAGTGATGAATGCTTTCATTTCGTGGCTCATGCGATCAGCGTGAGGAGCTTCAAAATGAACTTTTGCTTTTCCCATTGGCCCTGAAACAACCTGCATTGGACCATCTTTGTCGTCTCGCCACTTCCCAACTCTGATTTTTTCCATACCGCTCCTACCAGTAGGAAATAACGCTGAATGCCAACCAAAGAGTCGGTCAGCCGTCAAAGACTCATCGTATTTTTGAGTAGCGTCGAGCATCATCTCCACGACGCCTTCAACGTTTCGATCGGCCTTTGTAAGACCACCAATATCCATTCCCAGTCGTCTGGCCAATGAGGAACGAACTTGTTGCCTATCGAGCTTTTCACCTTCGATTTCGTTCGATTTCAAAATCTCTTCAGTAAGGCTTTGAAGGACAGCTTCAGCACGAAGATTAAAGCCTAGCCCTTCCATACGGCCAATCAAACGACCTTGGCGATGCCTGACATCCGCAAGCTTTCCAGCCAGCCGTTTCTCGTCCCATTGGAATTCAGGCCATTTTTTAAGATCATGAATGTAT